>CADCTO010000404.1 GCA_902805585.1 uncultured Armatimonadota bacterium
GGTTTGCAGTTCTCATGATCGTGACCCTCCTCCTTCATGGTACGCGGTTTGAAGAAGCCTTGTCAAGTTCCCCGCGCCTGCTCGGTTAGCCTCCGCGGGCCCGCGGGTAATCCGAAACCGTGGCCGTCTGTGGTCGCGGACCTGACCACGACCGGGCCGCTTAGGAAGCGAGACGCAGTGATGGCGGAGAAGACGTTCAAGAAGGGCGACCACGTCGAGTGGGACGCCTCCCAGGGCGCGGTGCAGGGGACGGTCGAGAAGAAGCTGACCGACCAGATGAAGATCAAAGGCCACGAGGTCAAGGCCTCCGAAGAGAACCCGGAGTACCTCGTCAAGAGCGACAAGACCGGGGCCGAAGCCGCGCACAAGCCCGACGAACTTAGAAAGAAGTAGCGCCGCCATGGCCGCCACGATGACAGCAGCGCACGGAGAAGACGCCGAGCAGATCTACAAAGACTTCAAGGAGGCCGTCAACATGACGGCCGGCCAACTGGAAAAGTGGCTCCAGACCGAAGAGTCCCGAAGGGTCGGCTACAAGGGCGACGACGGCAACGAGAAGGAGTCGGTCGGCCACCGGTCGGGCGAGCGGATCGTCGAGATCCTCCACAAGAAAAAGGCGGACCTGACGGACGACGACCACGCCCACATGCGCAAGGTGGTGGGCTACGTCCACCGCCACCTCGCCCAGCGCCCCGAGGGCGACGTCGCGCACACGAACTGGGCCTACTCCCTGAAGAACTGGGGCCACGACCCGACGAAGTAGGCTCCGGAGCCCTCACCCCCGCCACCCGCGCTTCGCGCGGGTGGCGGGGGTGAGGGGTCTCTATTGCGCAACGACCTCGTAGTACAGGGTCGCACCGTTTTTACCCCGCGTGGACAGGTCGAGGACGGCCTGCTTGCCGAGGACACGGACCGGAACGGCTGCGACCCGGTTGCCCGCCGTGTCCAGGCGCCACGCCTTCAGGCGCGCGGGCGTCTGGTGCGTGAGCGTGACCTGTGCCGCGCCGACGCGCGCCAGGTGCGGCAGGCCGCCCCAGGCTTCCAGGACGCGCCGGTCGCCGCCCGTGTAGCGCATGCCGGTGTTCTGCACGTCGGTCAGGTGGACCAGCAGCAGTCGTTTGGCGGCTGCGACGGGCCGACCGTCCAGCGACGACGCCCATACGGCCGCACGCGTCCCCTGCACCCGGGCCGTCAGCGGCCCGCACTGGATCGTCCGTCCCGCGGGGGCGACGCCGCCGACGCTGCGCGGCGTGTTCACCCGCAACAGGCCCTGCTCGCTGTCCAGGAACAGCTCGCCGGTGGCGCTCTCCTTGACGCCTTTGGCGGCGTCGGTCCGGTTCCGGGCGGGCAGCGCGCCGCTCCTGCGCAGCGCCTGCAGCGCCACGGCCGACTGGGACGCGCCTTTGGCAATGGCCAGATCGGCCGAGACGCCGCTCACGCGCAGGGCATCCGTCGCTCGGGCAGCATGATCGTGGACCCGCGTGCCCACGCGCGCCACCAGGGTCAGGTCGCCCAGGTTCGAGGACGGCAGGTCGGCGCCGCCGGCGAGCGCCGCCCGGGACCGCGAAAGCGTCACCGAGGCCGCCGCGGGGCGCACGTCGCCGCGCAGGTAGAACAGCAGGGCGGCGCGCTCCGACGCCTGCCCGGCCGGGTCGGTCGCCATGTCGAAGTAGTTCAGGGCGCCGGGCCGCAGGACGCTGTCGCGGCTGTGCGAGTAGGCGAAGCGCCACACAGCGTCCCAGTCCTGCAGTGCGGCCGCCGCGCCCATGATGAGGCCGCCCTCGGCCCGGTACGGGTTGGGAGCCGAGTAGTTGTATTCCGAGATCGAGAACGGCTTGCCGACCAGCCGGGTCATCGCGTGGACGTTCGGCCCCACCCCGCCCGCCTCGACCGCGCCCGCGCCGCCCGATCCGCCCCGCGACGGCAGGCTCCACTCGCGCTCCAGGAACTGCGGGTGGTCCCAGTAGAAGTGGTTGTCCACCCAGTCGAGCCGCGTGCGCACGGCCATGAACCCGGGCGTCTCGCTCCAGCCGTTCAGGTCCGTCAGCAGCGCCTTCGTGCCGATCTCGCGGCGCAGGAAGTCGCGCATCCGGCCGTGCGCCCGCTCGTGCAGGTGGGTCACGAAGGCGCCGACGTCCCGGCCGCGCGCGGTCTGGTCCGCCTGGTTCGGGAGCGCGGCCGTGAAGACGGCATCCGGCAGAGCCCAGGCCGTCTTCAGTTTCGCCTCCGTGCCGTAGCGGGCCCTCAGCCACGCCTCCCATTCGCGCTGAAACGCCGCGCGCAGGGCCGGGTTCATGTCGCTCAGATAGTTGAGCGCCGCGCCCTCGTTCATCACCGACAGCCAGGCCAGCGCCGGCTCGTCCTTGTAGGCCCGCTTCGTATAGGGGTTGACGTGGGTCAGCAGGCTGCGGGCGAACGTCTTCCAGTTGGCCAGGGCCTCGTCCGAGACAAGCACGGCCATCTTGAAGTTGTTCATGTTCTGCATCTCTTCCGGCTTGACCGGCCGCGACACGTACAGGTCGGTCTTCAGGTAGATGCCCTGCTTCTTGAGCGCGGCCACGAGGTAGTCCAGCTTGTCCAGGTTGTCGGCGCGCAGCGTCACGCTGTTTTTGGCGCTCTGGTCCACCAGGTCGCCCTCGAAGTGGTGGATGCGGACGGCGTTGTAGCCGACGCGCCGCAGCCGCAGGGCGAGCCGGTCCGCTTCGGGCTTCTCCAGGTAGTTGGCCGAGAAGCACAAGTTGACGCCGTAGAAGCGGGCGGGGCGCTTCCCGCGCTCGAAGCCGAAGTGTCCGTCCGGGCGCACGACCACGCGCCCGTGCTTGCCCGCCGGGGCGTCCGCGAGGAACGAGAAGTCCAGCGCGCTGCCCGGCGCGACGTCCAGCTTCAGGTCCACGGGCACCCAGTCCGTACCGGCCCGGAGCACCATCGGCTCTTCGCGCTCCACGGTCATCGGGGCGCCCAGGTCCAGCGTGAAGGCGACGGTCTCGGTTTCCCCGGCCGCCCAGTCCCGGCCCTCGCCCGTCTGCCGCCCCAGCCGGATCTCCAGTTCGCCCCCGCTGAAGACGCGGTTGTCCTGCAGCAGCATCGGCTGCGGGGCGTCGGCCGTCACCTGCACCCGCGCCCCTCCCCGGGTCAGCGACAGGCGGTTCGTGGCGCTGGCGGCGCCCAGGCTCGATTTGTCCGCCCGGGTGGGCACGGTCCCGGCCGCCTCGCCCAGCGCCCATTTCGCCCCGACCCACGGCCCCACCGGCACGTTCACCGACACGTGGGCGCTGTTCACCCGGAGCGCCGACTCCGGCGTCATCTCGTAGCGCAGCCGCAGCACGTTGCCCTCGGCACGCACCGTCCCCTTCACCCGCACGACCGACTTGCCCTCGTAGGCCCGGATGGCGGCCACCATCGCCCCGTTCTCCACCGTCCCCGTCGGGCCGACGCCGCGCTGCTGCCAGCCGGTCTGGAACAGCCCGGGCGCGACGGAAGCGATCACCCGCGCGGAGCCCGCCCGCCGGATCGTCACGCTCCCGTTGCGGGACACGTACGCCGTGAGCGGCGCGGTCGCCGGCTGCGCGGCGGCGGGCGCGGCGGCGGGAGCCAGGAACATCAGGAGCAGAAGTGCGAAATAAACAGGCCGTACGTTCATAAGCGTGTCACTCCAGGCGGCGGTCTTTGCCACTCCGTTTACGTTCGACAGGCATCACCCGGGTTCCTGACTTTGTGACGCCGTTGCACAATGTTGACAGCGTGCCAAACCGGGCGTATCATGCGCCTGAAGAGCGAGGCGATGTCCAGAAACGCGACGCATAACTTTCAGACGCTCGTGTGCAGCGCATCGGGGGTCCGGTCGGCGTTCTCGGACCATCGGGGGCTGGCACTCTGGTGGCGTCTCGTTTTGTGGCTGCACGGTAAACCGGTCACGGGAACCCTGCCGGCCGAGCAGTACGTGGAATGTGTGGCGCGCGGGTTCGCCTTCTACGCCCTGCTGTACCGTTCGCTGGCCTGTGTCTTTCTGGCTTCGGGTCTGGCACTGTCCGCACTCTGCCGTTCCGACGGCGCCACAGCCTCCTACTGGCCCGCGGTAAGCCTGGTCGCCGCCGGCTACCTCTGGATAGCCGGCGGATTGGCCCGTCGCGGGGCCGCTTCCTTCCGAAGGGGGGATGACGCGGCGGTTACCCAACTGGTCACCTTCGTCGTCATGGTCATCGCGTTCCTCAGCATGTTCCTGGGCGGCGCCAGCGTGAGCGCCTATCATCTGGGATGGCTGACCACCTGGCAGAACGTCCTGAGCGGGGTCACCTTTCTGGCTCTGGGTATCGGCTCCTACCTGATCGAACTTGTCTATCTGGTGACGGAAAAGCGGATCGCCGTAGGAGAATCGTCGTCATGAAGTGCCCGGGATGCGCCGCAGATCACATGGTGCCCGAGGAACTGGATGCGGGCCTGTCCGCCCTGCACTGCCCGCAGTGCAGCGGCCACTGGCTCTCCTCCGATTCCTACTGGAAGTGGCGTGAGCAGCATGGCGAGAACCTGACTGAAGAGATGGCGGGAGACGACGCCGCTCCTCTGCCCATCAACGAGAGCGACCGCGGGAAGATCTGCCCGGAATGTCGCCACATTCTGGTCAAATACAAGGTCGGTCACGACCTTGCGTTCTCGCTGGAGCGGTGCGGCAACTGCGGCGGCATGTGGTTCGACCGGTACGAGTGGGAAGCCCTCAAGAGCCGCAACCTGCACGACGACGTCCACTTCATCTTTTCGCAGCCGTGGCAGGCGGGCGTGGCGAAGGCGCAGCGCCAGAAGAATCGCGAAGCGTTCCTGCTCGAAAAGTTCGGGGAGCAGGACCTGGCGGAGATCCGCCGGATCAAGGCGTGGCTCGACGCCCACCCGCAGAAGCCGGCGCTCCAGGCGTTCCTTTTGAACCAGGAAACATAGAGGGAGGACACCAATCATGTCTGAGTGGTATGCCTATGAAGCCGGCCAGAGCATCGGGCGCCGCGGGTCCGAGAACGGCGTCATCCTGCGCGACGACGAGTACGGCGACCCGGAAGATCCCGAGGACGCCGACGCGCGCATCACGCTGGAGCGCGTCGGCGCAACCCCAGAGTATGCGATCACCTGCGGCGTCTATGGCTGGATGTTCCACACGCGCTTCTTCGAGTCCGAGGAAGCAGCACAGGCCGCCTTCGACCTCATAAAGCCGGAACTGGAGCGCCTGGCCGGCATGATCCCCTACGAGGAGGACCGGGACGTGGAAGCCAAAGCCAAGGCCCTGGGCGAAGCGAGCGCCGACTTCGTGCGGCGGCACCCCTGATATGGAGGAGAGGGCGAGGATAGGGATGATGAACCGACGGGCGTTTCTTGCTTCCGGGCTTCTCACGCCGGCGATGCTCGTCGCGTCCTCGCGCGGAACCGCCTTTGCGGCCGGCGATGCGCCCGCGGCACCCGCCGCCAAGCCCGCGGCGGGTGCCGCCCCCGCAAAACCCACGTTCGTGATCGTCCACGGCGCGTGGGGAGGCGGCTGGGCGTTCCGCCGGGTCGAGGCGCTGCTCCGGGGTAAAGGCCACATCGTGTACCGGCCCACGCTTACCGGCCAGGGCGAGCGCGTCCACCTGGCCACGCCCGCGGTGGGCCTGAGCACGCACATCGAGGACGTGGTCAACGTCCTGCTCTTTGAAGAGCTCAAAAACGTGGTGCTCGTGGGCCACAGCTACGGCGGCATGGTCGTCACCGGTGCCGCGGATCGCGTGCCCGAGCGCATTCAGCGCCTGATCTACGTAGACGCGTTCGTGCCCAACGACGGCGAAAGCCTGTCGAGCATCCAGGGCAATGGTGGCGAGCGGTTGACGCAGACGGCCAAAGA
>CADCTO010000405.1 GCA_902805585.1 uncultured Armatimonadota bacterium
CGCGCGGTCGAGGTCCTCGCGCTGTCGGTCGAGCAGGCGCAGGCAGCCCTCGCCGCCATACGGAGTCGCCAGGAAGGGCATCCGGCCGGGGGGGCGCCGTCGGCGGCGGTCGAGGTGCGCATCGTCCCGGACACGGTCAGCGTGGCCCTGCACCCCAGGCCCGCGCCTTCGCCGGCCGAGCGGTCCGCGTGGCACCGGGTCCAGGCGCAGCCGGGTGCGCTGGTGACCGTCACCTCGCTCGACCAGGCGCCGCTGCGCCGCGTGCGTCTCCGCGTGCAGGGCGACGGGCCCGGGTGGGGCGCGCGGTGGGTGCGCTGGGTCTGGGCGCGCCGCGCCGCGCCGCCCGAGTCCGTCGGGGGCGAGGCCCTGGCAGCGCAGGACACGCTGTCCGACGACGAGACCGTTCTGACCCTGCTGCTCCTTCCCGGCGAGAAGCGCGAAGCGACGCTGGAGTTCCGCGCCCGCCTGGACGGCGAGACGTGGCCCGGCGACTACCCGTTCCTGGTCGTGGCCGAACTCCCGGACGGTGAAGCCGCGGCGTCACCCGTGCCCGCGGCGGCGGCCGCGGCCGGCCTGCTCCGACTGCGCCACCCGACCGCGGCCCTGCTGGACCAACTGCCGGCCCTGTACCGGGAAGCGATGCGGGAGCAGGAGCGGATGGACGGCCCGGCGCCGTCCGCGGAGCCGCCGTTCTTCGAGCGGTACCTGCGCGGGTTCGAGGACGCCGACCTGCCGCTCCAGCGGCTGCTGGCGAACCTGGACCGGCTCTTCTCCCCGAACACGGCCCCGGCAGATTTCCTGCCGTGGCTGGCGACCTGGGTGTCGCTCGTGCTGGACGAGAACTGGCCGGAGCTGAAGCGCCGCCGCCTGATCCGTGAAGCCGTCGAACTGTACCGGTGGCGGGGCACGCGGCGCGGGCTGTCCCGCTACCTCCAGATCTACACCGGCATCTGGCCGCAGATCGACGACCAGCCGTTCCTGGGGATGCGGCTGGGGCCCGAGGCGCTGCTCGGGCGCAACTCCGTTATCGGGAACGTGCCGCCCCACACCTTCGTCGTCACGCTGGCCGTTTCCGACCCCCGGTCGGTCAAGGAGCAGACCGTGCGCGCCATCATCGAGAGCGAGAAGCCGGCCCACACCGCCTACGCCCTGCGGATCGTCCGCGCGTCGCCGGGCGGCGGCCGTCTCGCGGAGGAACCCGGCCGATGACACTCCAGGACAAGATCGGGCGCCCGATAACCGGCATCCGCCCCTTCAACGAACTGCCGATCGACGCCGAGATCTGGCGCGAGGCCCACGACCACCACCACCTGCACCGCCAGCTCCACGCCCTGGCCGTCCACCGGCCGGGCATCGTCTGGGGGCTGGAGGTCATCGCGAGCCGGACGCAGGACCACACGGTCCTGGTCGCGCCGGGGGTCGCCATCGACGGCGAGGGGCAGACGGTCGTGCTCGGCGAGCCGGTCCCCTTCACGCTGGAGGAGCGGGGCCAGATCTATATCACCCTGTCGTTCCTTCCCACCGCCGACCGCAACTCGGCCGTCCTCGTCGGCGGCGGGCAGCAGTACTACCGGGTCGTCGAGGGGCGCGACGTCAAGGCCACCAAGGAGGCGCCGGTGGGCGCCGAGCTGGAGCTGGCGCGCATCTACCGCACCAGTCCGACCGCCAAGGTCCGCGACGCCGCCAATCCGTTCGACCCGATGAACGACGAACTGAACCTGCTGACCCGGCGCATCTCGTTCCCCCACTGCTACGCGGACGGGGCCGTCGGCGAGCTGTCGTACGTGCCCAAGACCGACCCGAAGGCGTGGAAGCCGAACCGGCCCGGCCTGTGGAACCTGCTCCGCGAGGCGAACGGGCGCGGCTTCCACCTGGACTTCACCGGCCCGATGAACCTGCGCCAGCAGGCGGATACGCAGCCGGTGCTGCTGTACGTGGCGGGCGGCGAAGGGTTCCAGCCGCTCGCCGACGCCGAGATCGACGGCCTGCGCCGGTACCTGGCGAACGGGGGCGTGTTGTTCGGCGAGGCCACCGGCGGCAGCCGGGAGTTCGGTGCCGCCTTCGCGGAACTGGCGCAGCGCCTGGACGCGAAGCTGAAGCCGGTGGAGACGGGGCACCCGCTCCTTTCGGCGCACTACATGTTTGCCGGCCCCCCGCCCGGCGCGCAGGACGTGGGCACGCTGACCGCGGACCTGGACGCGGGCGTCGTCTTCGGCACGTTCGACTACGGCGGCGCCTGGCAGGGCGGCCTCGCCCAGCCCGGCGCGCCCGACGCCCGGGAACGGATCCGGCAGGCCCAGGAATTCGGGATCAACGTGGTAGCGTTCGCGGCGCGCAACCGCCGCCTGCGCGAACTGTCGCGCATGATGTGACTGCCGGGATGCGGATACTGTAGGACGCCCGCGGCGCATGGGGCCGCGGGCCGATAGGAGGCAGCAGTTGGCAGCAAGATCAGCAAAGCCGAAGCCCGTCGAAGAGGCGCCGTCGGTGGTCAAGAACCCCGCCCGGGGCGCGACCGTGAGCGCTCCCGCCGGCGGGCAGGTGGAGGTTCTGTTCGACTTCAGCAACGCCGCGCCCTTCGTGGCAGGCTTCCACCTGGAGGTGGACGGCCTGCCCGACCCGTCCTGGGCGAAGGGAGTAGGGCAGGCCGCCGCCGTGATGGCCGCCGCCGCGGGGGGCGGCACGCTGCGGCTCCTCCTCGCGCCGCCCGCCGACGCCGTGCCCGGCGCGCACAACGTGACGGTCAACATCCTTTCTGAAGGCGTCGTGATCCCGGACGGCGAGATCCCGCTCGTGCTCCAGGTCGACCCGCCGCTCGTGGCCGTCGCGCCCCCGCCCCCGCCGGAGCCCGTCGCCGACGGGGCTGGCGAGACCGCCGCCGACCCCGTTTCCGGCGACGCCGTGGCCACCCCGACGACGTCGTCCAGGCCCGGCAAGCTGGAGCTGGTCTACGCCACGCCGACGACGGCCGACACCCGGCAGCCCTCCCGCCCGGTCGAGACCGCCCGCCCGCCGGCCGAGGACCCGCTGCCGCTCGTCGACCTGCAGGAGGCGCCGGACGCGGACGAGGAAGAAGAGGAGGCGCCGATCACGGAGCCGTCGGTCGTGGACCCGCAGGAGGGCCAGTCCCTCAAGGTCCGGCCCGGCGAGACGCTGCTGGTCCGCTTCCGGTTCACCAACGACACGCGCGGCACGCAGACGTACGTCCTCGACGAAGACCGCTCGCTGGACCACCGTTGGATCACCCTGGTGCAGGAACAGGTCAACCTGACGCGCGGCGGCAGCGGCGAGGTGTCCGTACGCCTTTCGCCGCCCAGTAGCGCCGAGCCCGGGGACTACCCGTTCATGGTACGCGTGGGCCCGCTCGGCGGCACGCTGACGCCGCGCAACCTCGTCCTGTCGGTGCAGGCCATCCCCGCGGTGCGCGTCCAGGCCAAGCAGCAGACCGTCAAGATCGGGCCGTTCGGCAGCCGCGCCGACTTCGCGCTGACGGTGGACAGCATCGGCAATTCCGACACCGCCTTCCGCATCTCCGTCAAGTCGCCGCAGGCCCCGGCCGAAGGAACGGAACCGGCCCCCCGCTGCACGGATGATCTGTACGAGACGCCGCCGTGGTGCTACCTGTTCGACAAGGAAATGGAGTCGCTCCAGTCGCTCGCGCCCAACCGGCCGCCGCAGCCGCAGCCCATCCGGCTCCAGCTCCGGCGCAACGGCCCCTGGTGGTTCGGGATGCGCGAGTCGCACACCGTGCGCGTTGCCGCCGTGCCCGTGACCGACCCGGCGAACGGCGGCAAGGGCGGCAACGCGCTGGACCTGACGGCCACGCGCTGGCGGCTGCTGCCGATCCCCTTCCTGGCGCTGCTCCCGGTCCTCCTGCTCGGCATGATGCTGCTGTCGAGCGGCGGCAAGGACCTGCGCGTCGAGAACGCCCTGCCCTACGGCACCAGCTACTACGTGCTCCAGACCGAGGGCGCCAAGGAAGACCCCGCCAAACCGGCCGTCCCGATGGCCGCGCGGCTGACCTGGCGCGCGCCCTTCTACGCGCTGCTGAACGTGCGGGCCACTTCCAACAACGTGTCCGAGATCCACCGATTCACCCGCCCCGGCTTCACCGACACCTTCCCGGTGGCCGAGTACGGCGTCGACCGCGACTACGCCCTGAACCCCCTGATCCGGGCCGGCAACGAGCGGATCACGGTCCACTTCATGCCGGTGCGCACGCGCAACCGCCTGGGCCTGAGCGCCACCGGGGGCGCGGGCCCGATCAGCGAGCCCGTCCGCGGCGACCTGAACGTGGGCGGGAAGACCATCGAAGGCGGCCAGGCGGAATACACGCTCACCGTCCCCAAGAACCGGGTCGTCCGCCTGAACCTGAGCAACCGCGCGAGCGGCCTGCTGATCAACGTGTGGCTGGTGCAGAAGCCCGACGACATCGCCGTCGTCGGCATGAAGGAAGGCGACAGTTACCAGATCGGCCCGGGGCAGGTGAAGCCCGTGCAGATCCGCTACAAGGGCGGCGCCCAGCCCGGCGAGGCCGACCGGGAACTGGTCTTCCTGACCACGGACGCGAACCACCAGCAGGTCCGCGTGCACCTCGCGGTGGTCCCGTAGCGACGCTGGCGACGTTGGTGGGCTTGAACGAAGGACGAGGGTACGATGGTCAAACTGCTGCATAACCAGATCGACGTTGTTCCCGGCCGCCGCGCGCAGCAGCCGACGGGCGAGGGGGCGGTCGGGCCCGGCAGCACCGTGCTGCGGCTCACCAACACCACGAGCCAGGAGAACGCCTACACCGTCCGGCTGCGCTCGGAACACCCGTACTGGCAGGACGACTGGTACGCCCTGCGGGCGCTGCCGGCCGTCCCGGGCGTGGACGGCGCCCCGCCTTCCAACAAGGCCGACCAGTACGGGCCGGGGAACCGCTGGGTCAAGGTGTACGTGTCGCGCGGCACGACGCGCGACATCCTGGTCGCCTTCAACCTGCCGCAGCAGCCGGATTCGCGGGCCGGAAACTACCCCTTCGTGGTCGTGGTCGAGACGCACGTGACCGGCACCGCCGAAGGCGGCGGGCGGCGCGGGCGCTTCACCGAGCTGCCCGCCGTCGCCTCCGTGCGCCCGTTCTACAAGTGGAACGTGGACGTGCTCCCCGAGGACGGCCGGCGCGTCGGCCTGCTGCGTCGCAGCGCCGAAATGGAGGTGGTCGTCAGCAACGAGGGCAACGACTGGCTCTACTGCGACGTGCAGCTCGGGCGCCCCAAGGACCTGCTCCTTTCCTCCGCCACCGTCCGGATGGCCGTGCCGCCGCCCGAGCCGGGCGAAAAGAAGCGCGAGCGGACCTTCCCGCTCCAGGCGTGCAGCCGCCTCAAGCAGCTCCGGGGGGATCGTGTCTCCCAGCCGCTGCCCCTCAACGCCCTGCGCGTCGAAGCGCCCAGCGTCGCCCCCCTTTCCGAGGACGCCTTCGCCACGGCGCCCGCCTACGGCGCCGTGGTCGCGGTGGAGACCACGGACGCACGCCAGGTCCCCTCCGAGCGGGCGCTGATATACTGCCCGCCGATCCCCTCCACGCTGACCGGTTTCCTCGGGGGGATCGCCGAGAACGGCAAGGCGCTGCTGCTGTCGATCATCGGCCTGGTCCTCGCCCTGAACCTGGCGGTCTTCATGATCGAGCAGCTCTGGCACGGCAGCATCGTGGCCGAACCCCTCTCGTCGCAGGCCGCGGCCGGCGGGACGCTGACCATCGGCGGCAAGTACCTCCTGGGCTCGCGCGTCCTGATGGGCGTCAAGGGCGGCAAGGATCTGGAAGTCGTGGATGCCAAGGTCGCCAAAAGCGGGACGGGGGCGAG
>CADCTO010000406.1 GCA_902805585.1 uncultured Armatimonadota bacterium
GCGCAGACGGCGCCGTTCGCGTCGCGCCCCTCGCCCGCGCGCAGCGCGACGTACTCCTGGGGGCCTTCGGAGCGGCCGGTCACGTACTTGGCGTGCACGCTCAGCGTCGGCCCGCCGTCGCGCGCGAGGGTGATGCGCGCCAGCGACTGGCCGCAGGAGTAGAAGTTCAGGGAGCCGTCGCGGATCGCGAGCCGCAGCTCGCCTTCATGCCCGCTCGGCGCCCACAGCGAGAGCAGGTCGCGCCACCAGTTGCCGCCGCCGTCCTCCGCCATGCGCGCGAGCGCGTCCAGAGCCTTGTCACTCAGCCGTCGATCGAACGCGGCCAATGATCTGCCCTCCCCGAGAGCTGGCGGGACGGCGGCTTAGCCGGCCTGCCGCTCCATTGACGCCAACGCATGATACCCGCGCCGGACCTTCTCGACGATGGCGTCCGGGTCGGCGGTCCACACGAACGGCCTTGGGTTGCGGTTGTGCTCGGCGATGAAGCGGTTGATGGCCTCCTGCAGGGCCACCAAGGAGTGGAAGCTGCCGTGCTTGAGGCGCCTTCGGCTCAGCTTGGCGAAGAAGGTCTCGACCGCGTTCAGCCAGGAGCACGAGGTCGGGGTGAAGTGGAAGGTCCAGCGCGGGTGCCGCCCCAGCCAGGCCAGCACCTTAGGGTGCTTGTGGGTGCCGTAGTTGTCGAGGATCGCGTGCACGAGCTTGCCGGCCGGCACCGCCGCCTCGACGGTGTTGAGGAAGCGCAGGAACTCTTGGTGGCGGTGCCGCTGCATGCACCGGCCCAGCACCGTGCCGTCGAGCACGTTCAGTGCCGCGAACAGGGTCGTGGTGCCGTGGCGCTCGTAGTCGTGGGTCGCGGTCGCTGGCCGCCCCTCCTTCGGCGGGAGCCCCGGCTGGGTGCGCTCGAGCGCCTGTATCTGCGACTTCTCGTCGACGGAGAGGACGATCGCGTGCGCCGGCGGGTGCAGGTAGAGCCCGACCACGTCGCGCAGCTTGGGGACGAACGCCGGGTCCCTCGACAGCTTGAAGGTGCGGACCCGGTGCGGGGCGAGCCGGTGCGCCCTCCAGATGCGCTGCACCGAGCGGAGCGAGACCCCGACGACCTTGGCCATCGTGCGGCCGGTCCAGTGCGTGGCCTCGCCCGGCGGCTCCTTGAGCGTCAGCTCGACCACCCGGTCCACGGTCGCGGCCGGGAGCGGCGCCTTGCCGGGCCTCCTGGTCCCGTCACGCAGGAGGCCGGGCACGCCCTCGCGCATGAAGCGCTCCTGCCAGCGCCAGACGCACGGCTTCGACTTGCCGGTCCGGCGCGCGATCGCGAGTGTCCCGAGGCCGTCCGCGGTGGCCAGGACGATCCTGGCCCGCCAGGCGTGCTTCTGGCGGCTGTTCGGGTCGGCCGCGATCGCCTCCAGACGGTTCCGGTCGGTGGCCGAGACCTCGACGGTGATGCCCTCGCGCATGCCGTAAGCATGCCACGGCGGTCGCGAAGAGGGTACCTTCTGTTCGCGTCAAGCCACTAGGGTGCAGCGGTTGGCGAGCCAGTCGTCGATCACGTCCTGATCGCTCCAGTACGCCGCGTTGGCCTCATTGATCGCCGGCGAG
>CADCTO010000407.1 GCA_902805585.1 uncultured Armatimonadota bacterium
GTTTGGCGGCCGCGGCGCGCCGTGGCTTCTGGGCAAGGCTCGGCGATGTCGAGCCCGGCTTCGCGGCCGAACGCGGCGTCCCGAACAGCTTCGGCCAGACCAAATGGTACGGACCGCACCGGCGCGTCCTCCTCGTTCGCAGGCCGGAAGGGTTCCTGCTCGCCACCGACGGCCTTTCCCCCCCTGGGCCGGCATCCCAGACCGGGAGAACGGTGTCGGCTGCGAGCTCGTCCTTCGGCTCACCGAAGCGGAAGGTCCTCTCGATCCCGCGTCCGAGCACGTCCGCCTCTGGGCCGACCTCCTGATCGGGGTCGGCGACCTCGTCGCGGACGGGTACCGCGTGACGCGCGACGTCGAGAACCACGGCGCCATCGTGTTCTGCCGGCTTCCCGACGAGTGCGCGCCCATGGCCCACATGATCCTCAGCCTGGACACGGAGGACGGACCCATCGACGGCCTGCCGTTCGGACCCGCTCGTGTGCTCAGGGCAACGCCAGTGACGGCGGAGGAGGTCGCGGACGGGAACCCCGCCGAGCACTGGTCCGTCACGGCCGCGCGCACGGCGCTCGATCGGCGCCGCTCTCGCCCGCTCAAGAGTTTGACAAGACGAGGTTGAGGGGAAATCGGCCCGGGATAGATCTGCGCCAGGACGCGGACCGGCACGCCGACATGGTTGATTTCAACTCTGTCGGAGGGTCGAAGGTCGCCGGACGCGAAGACAGACAGGTCGATCGCTCCCTAAGAGCCCATCCGGGAAGAAGTTGAGTCTCTGGAGTCGGTTGTGATTCCGTGCGGGGCACCTGAGTCGGGGAGAGGTGCCTCATGTGGAAGCCGGAGCATCGCGCGGCGGCGGATCGGCGCGGCTTGCGCTACGACAGCGACCTCACCGATGCCGAGTGGGCGCTGGTCGCCCCGCTGATCCGTCCGGCCAAGCGCGGCGGGCGACCTCGAACCGTGGCTGTCCGCGAGGTGCTGAACGCCATCTTCTCCGTGCTCTGGACGGGGTGTCCGTGGAAGGCGCTGCCGAAGGACCTGCCGCCCCGCAGCACGGTCTGGGAGTATCTCGACCTGTGGGACTGGGACGGCACGCTCTTGCGCATCCATCACGCGCTCTACGTCGAGGTCCGGGAAAGGGCGGGGCGCGAGGCCAGCCCGACAACGGCGATCATCGACAGCCAGACCGCGAAAGGAGCCGTCAAAGGGGGGGCTCGCTCGACCCGTCCGGCTATGATGCGGGCAAAAAGGTGGTCGGCCGCAAGCGTCACGTCCTGACCGACACGCTGGGCCTGTTGCTGGCCGTCAACGTCCATCCGGCCAGCGTGCAGGACCGGGACGGGGCGGAGGCGCTGCTGCGGGAGGCGCGGCGGCTCTTCCCCTTTGTCGAGCGCGTCATCGCGGATCGGGCTACCAGGGGCGCAAGATGGAGGCCGCCGTTGCCCGGACCGGCTTGTGGGAACTCCAGATCGTGCGGCGCTGCGACCGCCACCGTTTCGTGGTGCTCCCCAAACGCTGGATCGTGGAGCGGACGCTGGCCTGGATCAGCCGAAACCGGAGGCTGGCCCGCGACTACGAGCGTCACGCCCGCAAGGCGGC
>CADCTO010000408.1 GCA_902805585.1 uncultured Armatimonadota bacterium
CGCGCACCACATGCCAGTCGACGATGAGCACCTGGCTTTGCGGCCCGCCCCATTCCACGAAGGCCACCGCGATCGCCCCGATCACCCCGCCGCGGATGGCGGCAAGCACGTCGGCGCCGGTCAAGGCGCCCGAGCCGGCGCTGTACCGCCCTCGGTTTGTGAGACACCGGTTGAGACCCTAGGCGGCGAGTGCCGCGGGCGAAAGCTGGCTCTGGCGCACGGCCGCGGGCGTCTGGAACCCGTGCCGTTCGATGAGCCATGTGGTGTTGTAGACCTCCCGAAACGCCAGCAGCGCCTGACGGAGGTCCTCGACGGTGTCGAAGGCCCGCACCCACAGCAGGTTCTCCTTCAGGGTTCGGATGAAGCGCTCGGCGCAGCCGTTCCCCTCCGGAGCCCGTACGAAGGCGGGCGAGCTTGCTATGCCAAGGAACGCAAGCTCCTTCTGGAAGGCATCGGACAGGTACTGACTGCCGTGATCATGCCGGAGCAAGAGCCCGCGCCCGATCCCCTGGGCAAAACCGCCCAAGCAGCGGCGCACGCCCTGGCGGATCGGCTCCAGCGCCTCAAAGCGAGTGGCTCGCCGCGCGGCGTGGATCCCGACGCACTCGGCCGAGCAATGGTCAACAGCCACAAACACCGCGACCTGTCCCTCGCCGGTGAGGGTCGTGGTCAGGTCGGTGCCCCACATCGTGTCCACCGTCTCAGGGATCATGGTGCCCTCGTGGGTGCGCGGGCCTCGGCGCGCGCCCACCCGCGAGGGGGCGAGCAGGTTGTTCTCGCGCATGAGCCGCAGCACCCGGCGCTTGGACGTGCGCAGGCCAGAAACGCGCAGCCTGGCCCAGACTTTGCGGTGACCCTCGCCGTGAAAGGGGGTGGCGGCCAGCACAGCCCGGATGGCCTGCAGCAGCGCCGCATCCGGCATCGGCCCGAGCGGACCGGGACGGCGAGGCGGTTCTCTCCGGGGTGGGCCGAGAGGGCGGTAGGTGGTGGCGCGCGAGGTTCGCCAGACCCGGCACACGCGGGCCAGGCCATAGGGCCTGCCGCTTGAGGGCGAGACGGTCCGGCTCATGGCCGCGACCTCCTGCGGGCCAAAGGGCCAGGGCCGCGCGCCTCAAGAGCAGCGATTTTGGCTTCCAGCAACTCGCGTTCGAGCAGCATCTCGCCGAGCTTGGCCTTCAGGCGCTCGCTTTCGATCTCCTCCCCGGCGGTGGGCCGGGTGGCCAGGCTCGCCTCACCGGCGGCCAGGAAGGCCTGCTGCCATCCGCTCAGGGTCGCGGCCGTGACGCCCAGCGCTCGGGAGACGATCTCCAGGTCTTCCCCACGCAGCAGGCGCAATACGGCATCGCGCTTGCGCTGGCGTGACAGGCGTCCACCCCGGCCCAGACCGACCCCACCCAAAGCTGTTGTCTCTGTCTTCATCGTCACCCTCCTGCGGACCACGTCCGCTTAAAGGGTGTCTCAGCGAACCGTAGGGCGCAGGAGCAGCGGCACCAGCGTGATGGTCTCGGGCACGATCAAGGCTTGAGCCGTGCCATCCGGCTTGGTCGAGCACCAGAACAGCGTGGGTGTTCTCGGGAAGGGTGGCG
>CADCTO010000409.1 GCA_902805585.1 uncultured Armatimonadota bacterium
GCTCGGCGCACCGCTGCAGCATCTCCGGCAGAGACCCGCCCGCGGCCAGCGCGGCGCTCACATCGGCGCGCAGCGCCGCATGACGCGACCGGCGCGACTGCGCCTCCTCCGCCGCCGCCCGATCCACGGCCGCCGCCAGCACGTGGGCGACGCCCTGCAGGAAGTGGGTGTCGTCGTGGCCGAAAGTCCGCCGCTCCGTCGTGTGCGCCAGCAGCACCCCCCAGAATCTGCCGTCCCCGGTGCCGGGGACGACGCAGCTCACGCCGCTGATCGCGCCGTGCTCGCGGACCAGCGCCGGATCGGAAAAGCGCGTTTCCGCCCGCAGGTCGTCCGCGATGACGCAGTCGCCCGTGAGCAGGGTATAGCCCGCCAGCGAGGCGGCCCCCGCCGGAACGACCGTACCGATGGAGCGTTGATCCCGACCGGCCTGGGCCACGAGTCGAAGCGTTTCTGCGCCGGGCAAGACCTGGAGCACCTGGCACTTCTCCGCCTCGAGCGCCTCGGCCACGATCGCGGCCGCCTCGCGCATCAGGTCTTCGAGGGAGCCGCCGGACAGCGCGCGGACGCCCAGGTGGGCCACCGCCTCCTGCTGGCGCAGGCGCATCCGCAGCCGCTCCCGGGCCTGTCTCTTTTCGGATACGTCGCGCAGGACGGACAGGTGCACGCCGGGACGGATGTTCGCCTTCGCCCGGTATTCCAGCGTCCGGACCGCGCCGTCCGGTCGGCACAGGACGAACTCGCCCGACTGCTCCC
Source organism: uncultured Armatimonadota bacterium (assembly GCA_902805585.1). GTDB lineage: Bacteria > Armatimonadota > Armatimonadia > Armatimonadales > Armatimonadaceae > CADCTO01. Next base: position 754 of record CADCTO010000409.1, read on the forward strand.
CGTGCCGCAGGAACTCCCGCCATGCCATCTTGACCTGCGCCGCGGTGCCCGGCGGCCCGAAATCCACGACCCGCTTGCCCACGAGCTGATCGCGCGACATGCCGAATATTTCGCAGGTGGCCGGATTCACGTCCACGTAGCAGCCGCCGTCGTCGGCGAGGATCACGGCGTCCTGCACGTGGTCGAAGAGGGCGTGGTAGTGCTGCTCGCTCTGCTGGACCTCCAGCTCGGCTCGCTTGCGCTCGGTGATGTCCCTGGTGAACGCCCCGAGCCCCCCCGGATGCGGGTGGAGCGAGAACTCGACCCAGTTTTCCTCGTGTGGGCAGAAGAACTCGAACACCACCGTCTGCCCGGTCTCCATCGCTTCGAGGTACTTCTGGTGGAACGGGGTGCCGACCGCCTCCGGATATTCTTCCCAGCAGACCTTGCCGAGCAGTTCCTCCCGGCCGCGCCCCAGGATCTGCTCGGCGCGCGCGTTCAGGTAGACGTAGCGCCACGCACGGTCGAACGCCTGGAACCCGTCGGGCAGGCTCTCCAGGAACCGGTCGGTATGGTAAAGCGATTGCATCATCGCGCCTCGGTGTGACCCCACCGGATTCTACCCGAAAAACCGGCGCCCGGGGTCGCCCGCCGGCGCCGTCCGCCGGCCCGGCAGCCGCAGGACAAACCGGCCCCGTCGGCGAAACCCTGGCCCGCCCCTTACGTTCCATCGGGTCTTTTGGCCGACGAGCAGGGCCCAGGGCCGGCGTGCATGACCGGAGCCGACAGCCAGACCCGGCGCGGCGCTCCGGGCGTTGGCGGGCGCTCGAACCTTTGGGCGCCGAACTGGGACTTTCTATCAGGATGATGAACGACGACTTCGCGGGGCTGGTGGAACAGGCAAGGGCCGGCCGGGTGCGCGCCTATGACGCCCTCGTGCGGCGCTTCCAGGACGTCGCCGTCGGCTACGCCCGCTCCGCCCTGGATGACCCGGCCGCTGCCGAGGACGCCGCACAGGAAGCGTTTCTTGAAGCGTACCGCTGCCTGCCGAATCTGCGCGAGCCGCGGGCGTTCCCCGCGTGGCTGCGCCGCATCGTCCGCAAGCAGTGCGACCGCATCCGGCGCGTGCGGCATCCGGCCACCGTTTCCCTCGATGCCGCCGCCCCGCAGGCCGCGGGCGCCGGCGACGATCCTGAGGACCGTGTGCTGTCGGAGGAGCGTTCGGCCCTGATCCGCTCTGCGATCACCATGCTTCCGCCGCCCGAGCGCGAAGCCGTGCTCCTGTTCTACTTCTCGGGCGCGTCGCACGCCCAGGCCGCCGCCTTCCTGGACGTCCCGGCGACGACCATCAAGAGCCGTCTGCATTCCGCTCGCCGACGACTTCGACGGGAACTACAGGGGATTCTGGAGGAAGAGATGAAAACGACGATCAAAAAAGAACGGCCGTCGCGCGATCCACGGTTCGGGGATCGCGTGGCCGAACTCCTCGCCGAGTACGAGCGGCAGTTCCACGCCGACCCGAGGACGGCGGACCGTTCCCTCCTCGCCGACGCCCGCGCCCGCCTCGACGAGGCGCTGGCTCGGCCCGTGCCGCTGACGCCGCCGACGGTTCGCACCGGTCGTGACTTGCTGGAGCGCCTGCGCGACCTCGACGCCCTCGCCGCGATGCTCGCTCGCTACCGCGCCCAGGACCTTTCCGTCGCGGAGGCGGCCTGGGCGCGGTGGTGGCACGTGTGGGCCCTGACGTGTGCGGAACGGGCCGAAGAGACCGTCGCCGCGCAGGCCGAGTTCTGCGACTGGGCCCGAAACACCTTCGCCCGTGAAACGCCTCGCCTCCACGCCGACTGGCCGTACGAGCCCCTGGACGACACCGCCGGCGCTCGCGTGCCGCTGGACGCGAGTGCGCTGCCGATCTGGGTGCTGGGCATCCCGCAGCAGGCGATCCTGTGGCGCAGCACGGGTCGGGCCGACGACTGGATGCGCCTGGCCGAGGACGCTTTCGCGCGGTCGGGCAGGACGCCCCACAACCGGCTGATACGCTTCCACCTGCTGCGCACCCTCGCCGAGTGCATCCACGCGCCGGAGGGGCGTGAGGCCGAAGCGCAGGCGACGATCGCCCGCATCGCCGAGATCGCGGACGAGGAAAACGACGAGGTCGCGGCGGATCGGTGGCGTCTGGAGGAGCGCACGACCCGGATGCACCACGACGCAGCGCAGGGCGACGCCGCCGGGGTACGCACCGTCGGGCTCGACGTCCTCCCGCGCCTTCAGGCTCTGGAGCAACGCTTGACCGCGTCCGGCACCCCGCCCCCCTGGTGGCTGCGGACCTTCCAGCACAACGCTGCCTGCTCCCTTTCCGGCGCGAAAGCCTACGACCTCGCCATCCCCCTGTTCGAGCGCGTCGTCGCCGGTGGCCGCGGAAGCGCCTACGCCTACCTTCGGCTCGCGTCGGCCGTCTGGGCGGCAAGCCGGGATCGTGCCCGCACGCTCGACCTCCTGCGCGAGGCCGCCGCCCGTGACGACCGGGAGCTACAGCCACTGATCCGCGAGCTTTCTGAATTCAACGACGTTCTCGATGACCCGGAGTTCGTCGAAGCGACGCGCAAACCGGGTGCTTTGCCTGGCATCTGACGCGCTACCGGGTATAATTCTCACGAAAGAGCGCCTCGACGCGCCCCGGAGCGAACCCTGTATTTCCGGGAGCACCGCATGCCACAACTTCTAGCGAACACGGACATTTCACCACTCATCCTGCACACGCGCCCGGCCCTCCACATGACGAACGCCGAGTTCTTCGCTTTCTGTCAGCTCAATGCCGACTGGCGTATCGAACAGACTGCCGAGGGGGATTTGGTCATCATGCCGCCGACGGGAGGCGAAACGGGAGATCGCAACGCCGAGTTGACAACGCAGCTTCGTGTATGGGCCAGGGCAGATGGCGCGGGCGTCTCCTTCGATTCTTCGACGGGCTTCACCTTGCCCAATGGTGCTCACCGCTCGCCGGACGCCTCCTGGGTCACTCGCTCACGCCTGGCGCCTCTTACGCCCGAGCAGAAGCAGCGGTTTCTTCCGCTGTGCCCCGACTTCGTCGTCGAACTGCGCTCGCCTTCGGACAGCCTTTCAGCGACGCAGGATAAGATGGGGGAATACCTGAGCAGCGGCGCCCGGCTCGGCTGGCTGATCGATCCGGCGGAACGCACGGTGTACGTGTACCGCCCCGGCCAGCCCCTTGACACCCTCGACAACCCTACGACCCTCTCCGGCGACCCGGAACTCCCCGGTTTTGTGCTTCACCTCGCGCCCATCTGGAACCCCGGTTTCTGACCCCCGCAGGAAGTCTCCGCTCTTGTAGTGAACATAAGGCAAACGGCCCGCTGCGACAATGACTCAGCGGGCCGCGCTTCTTTATGGCAACACCCACGACTTCAACGAAACCGATCCCGGAACTATCCAATCTCGCGGACGGGCTGAACGTCCAGCAGCGGGAAGCGTTCGCGCACACCAAGGGCGCCGCGCTGGTGCTGGCGGGCGCGGGGTCGGGCAAGACGACGGTGCTTTTGCGGCGCATCGCGCGGCTCCTGTCCGAGGGCGTGCCCGCCGAGCGCGTCTTCGTGACCACGTTCACCAAACGCGCCGCCCAGGAGATGAACGACCGCCTGGCCGCGCTGCTGGGCGAGGAGGCGACCAAGGGGCTGTGGATCGGCACGTTCCACGCCCACTGCCTGCGCATCCTCAAAAAAGAGTGGGCCGACCTGTACGGCAAAGAAGGCGGCAAGTGGGACCTGGCCGACGAGGGGTGGCAGAAGCGCGTGTGCCGCGCGATCCTGGGCAAGCCCGACGACTACGCCAAGCTCCCGTCCCCGCCGTTCGCGCAGAACATGCGGATGGACCCCAAGACCGCGCTGCTCGCCGTGTCCGCCGCCAAGAACCAGGGGCAGGGGTGCGAGGCGGGCGAGACGGCGCTGGCCCGCCTGTACCCGGACTGGGAGCCGCCGGCCGTCGAGAACGTGGCGAAGTTCTGGCGCTGCTACGAGATGGCCAAGGAGAAGCAGTACGACCTGCTCGCCAAGGTCCCGGCCCGGCGCCTCGACTTCGACGACCTGCTGCTCGAAGCCTACAACCTCCTGCGCGACAACCAGACCGTCCGGATGCGCTACCAGGACCTGTTCGACTACGTGCTCGTGGACGAGACGCAGGACACGAGCACGGTCCAGTGGGAGTTCGCCCGGCTGCTGGCCGAGCGGCACGGCAACCTGTTCCTGGTGGGCGACGTCTGGCAGAGCGTGTACGGCTTCCGCGGCTGCGACCCGCGCATCACGGTGATGTCGTTCCAGAAGGCGTTCCCGATGGGCGAGATCATCCGCCTGCCGGCCAACTACCGCTCCCAGGGCACCATCGTCACTGTCGCCAACGAGCTGATCGCCCACGCCGACCTGGACGACCGCTACCGCCTTTTGATGGAGACCACGCGCGCGCCGGGGCGGGACCCCGGCCTGTCGCAGCACGTGGACGCCGAGGCCGAGGCCGCCCACGTCGTCGAGCGCCTGCGCGACATGCTCCAGCAGGGGCAGATGCAGTTCCGCGAGTTCGCCATCCTGTATCGCGCCAACGCCTACTCGCGCGCCTTCGAGGACGCCCTCATCGCCGCCGGCGTCCCGTACCAGATCACCGGCGGGACGGGGTTTTATAACCGGCGCGAGGTCAAGGACCTGCTCGCCTACCTGCAGCTATCGGTGGACCCGTACTCCCCCGCCGGGGACGAGGCCGCCAAGCGCGTGCTCAACATCGGCTCGAAGCGGTCCGGCAAGACGACGCGCTTCCTGGGCAAGGCCTTCATCACGCAGGTCGAGGCGTTACAGGCGAAGTGGAGCTGTTCGTTCTACGAGGCCCTGAAGCGCGGCTCGTTCAAAACGGCGCAGGACGTGGCCGTGCTCGATTTCCGCAAGATGATCCAGGAGATCCACGACGCCGGCGACACGGCGACCGTCCGCCTCGTCGCCGCCCGGCAGTTT
>CADCTO010000410.1 GCA_902805585.1 uncultured Armatimonadota bacterium
GAGACGCGTGAATTCGTGAGCTGGCACTGGAACCGCGACGAGCTGAACCTGATCGTCCTCGGCATCCTGCTGATCCTGTCCGTTCTGCTCCACCGCTTCGTGTCGGTGAAGGAGCGGGAAGCGTCCTGACAACCCTTTCGAAGGAGAATAAAATGCGCCGTATCGTCGCGCACCCCCTGTCTCTGGTCCTGCTGTTCTCGGCCCTGGCCTTCGGGGCGGCGGGCTGCACGGAAAAGCCGGCCGCCGGGCCCTCGGGCGACGGCGCCGCCGCCGGCACCCCGGCCCGCACGGCGTCATCGGGCGAAAAGGTCACCGTCTACCTGCTGCCCAAGAAAAAGGGCGTGGCCTACTTCTCCTCCTGCGCCGACGGCGCCCGCAAGGCGGCCGACGAGCTGGGCAACGTCGAGCTGGTCTACGACGGACCGACGGACGGGTCCCCGGAGAAGGCGGCGGCCATGGTCGAGCAATGGACACTCAAGAAAGCCGACGTGATCGCCGTCGCGCCCAACGACCCCAACGTGCTCGCCCCGGCCATGCAGGCCGCGCGGGCGAAGGGGACGCACGTCATCACCTGGGACGCGGACGGCGTGCCGGACTCCCGCGAACTTTTCGTCAACCAGGCGACCGCCGAGAAGATCGGGTACGCCCTCGTGGACACGATGGCCAAGGACCTGGGCGGCGAGAACGCGAGCGGGAAGGTCGCCATCATCACGGCGACCCTGACCGCGGCGAACCAGAACGAGTGGATCAAGCACATGAAGGAGCGCTTGAAGAAGTACCCCAAACTCGAACTGGTGACGATCAAGCCGTCGGAGGAAGACCAGAAGCTGGCGTTCCAGGTCGCGCAGGACCTGATGAAGACCTACCCCGACCTGAAGGGCATCTTCGGCATCAGCTCGGTCGCCTTCCCCGGCGCGGCCGAGGCCGTGAAGCAGGCGGGCAAAAGCGGCAAGGTCCTGGTGACCGGGCTTTCGACGCCCAACAACATGAAGACCTACGTGGAGGACGGGACCGTCAAGTCGGTCGTGCTGTGGAACACGCAGGACCTGGGCTACCTCACCATCCGCGTCGCCGAAGCGCTCGCCACCGGCAAGCTGAAGACCGGCGCCACGGCGTTCGAGGCCGGGCGCCTGGGCTCCAAAAAGATCGCCGGGGACAACGTGCTGCTCGGCGACATCCTGGTCTTCAACAAGGACAACATCAACAACTATAACTTCTAGGGGATCCTCCTTACGGTGAGTATCACGCGGCAGCAAGACAGACGGAACGAACGATGAAGCAAACGAGAAACACAACGGTAAGACGCGCCGCCACGGCGCTCGTGGCCCTCGGTATGGTGCTGCTCGCCGCCGCGGGCGGTGCCGCGGCGGCGGACAGGGTCGCCCTGGAGCGGCTGCGGTGCGAGTACGAGGCCGATCCGGTCGGAATCGAGGTCGTGCGGCCGCGCTTGAGCTGGCAGATGCGCTCCTCGGCGCGCGGGCAGCGGCAGACGGCTTATCAGGTCCTCGTCGCCAGCAGCGAGGCTGGCCTCAAACAGAACCGGGGCGACCTGTGGGACAGCGGCAAGGTGGTGTCCGACCAGTCCGTCCATGTGACCTATGCCGGCAGCCCCGGGCGTTCGGGCCAGCGGTGCTTCTGGAAGGTGCGCGTCTGGGACCGGGACGACAGGGCGTCCGGGTACAGCCGCCCGGCCTTCTGGGAGATGGGACTGCTCGTCCCGACAGACTGGAAGGCCCGCTGGATCACCGTCGAACCGGAAGGCGCCGAGGCCGAAGGGTTTGGAGGCGCGGCCTGGATCTGGTTCCCCGAAGGCGACGCACCCCCCGCGGGGGAGCGCTTCTTCCGCCGCACGTTTGAACTGCCGGCGGGGGCAAATGTCAAGGGAACCCGCCTCAACATCACCGCAGACGACCAGTTCGTGCTGTTCGTGAACGGCGTAGAGGTCGGCAAGAGTTCCGGGGCGACCGACGCCTGGAAGCAGCCGATGGCCTTCGACGTCGCGCGGCACCTGAAGCCGGGCACGAACGTCATCGCCGTCGCCGCGCGCAACACCGCGAGCGGCCCGGCGGGCCTGCTCGCCCGGCTGACGGTCGCCCTGGAGGGACGGGAACCGCTGACGATCCTCACGGACGGCGCGTGGCAGGCCGGCCAGACCGCGGGCGGCGACTGGAAGACGACCGCCGCCGCGCCGGGCGCGCCGTGGCAGGCGGCCCGACAGGTCGCGAAGCTGGGCAGCGGCCCGTGGGGGGCGGTCGGGGGCGGCGGGGTCGGCCCGGCCCGATACCTGCGCCGCACCTTCGCCGCGGCCAAGCCGATCAAGCAGGCCCGGCTCTACGCCACGGCGCTGGGCATCTATGAGCCCTACCTGAACGGCAAGCGGGTCGGCGACCACGTCTTCGCGCCGGGCTGGACCGAGTACCGCAAGCGCGTCCACTACCAGACCTACGACGTCACGCGCCTCCTTCGCCGGGGCGAGAATGCGCTCGGTATGATCCTCGCGGACGGCTGGTACGCCGGGTACGTCGGCCTGACCGGGCGCGGCGTGTACGGGAACCTGCCGCTGGCGCTCTGTCAGCTCCGGATCGACTACACCGACGGTACGTCCGAGACCGTCGCGACCGATACTTCCTGGCGCGGCGCGGTTGCCGGCCCGATCGTGCGCGCGGACCTCCTGATGGGCGAGACCTACGACGCCCGGCGGGAGATGCCCGGCTGGGACGGCCCCGGCTTCGATGATTCGAAATGGCGTCCGGTCGTCGTGGGCGAGGCCAGCGTCCCCCGGGAAGCGCAGATCGGGCCTCCGGTGCGGCGGACGGAGGAGCTGAAGCCGCGCCTCCGGACGCAGCCCGCAGCCGGCGCCTGGGTGTTCGACCTGGGGCAGAACATGGTCGGCTGGGCACGCCTGAAGGTGCGGGGCGCGCCGGGCACGAAGGTGACGCTGCGCTTCGCCGAGATGCTGAACCCGGACGGTACGCTGTACACCGCGAACTACCGCAGCGCGCGCTGCATCGACGAGTACGTTTTGCGCGGCGGCGGGAAGGACGAGGTCTACGAACCCCGCTTCACCTTCCGCGGCTTCCGCTACGTCGAGGTGAGCGGGTTCCCCGGCACCCCGAATACCGACGCCGTCACCGGCGTCGTGCTCCACTCCGACACGCCGCGCGTGGGCCGGATGGAAACGTCGAGCCCGATGGTGAACCAGCTGCTCCGGAACATCGACTGGGGCCAGCGCGGCAACTTCCTGAGCGTCCCGACCGACTGCCCGCAGCGCGACGAGCGCCTGGGCTGGACCGGCGACGCCCAGGTCTTCATCCGCACGGCCACCTACAACCGCGACGTGGCTTCGTTCTTCACCAAATGGCTCCAAGACCTGGAGGACTCCCAGTCCCCCGCGGGCGCCTTCCCGGACGTCGCCCCGCGCATCAACGTCGTGGGCGAGGGGACGGCCGCCTGGGGCGACGCGGGCGTGATCTGCCCGTGGACGCAGTACGTCGTCTACGGCGACACGCGCCTGCTGGAGACGCGCTACCCGTCGATGGTCCGGTGGGTGGAGTACTGCCGGGCCAACTCCAAGGACCTGCTGCGCCCCGCCGCGGGCTATGGGGACTGGCTGTCCATCAACGCAAACACGCCCAAGGACGTGCTGGCGACCGCCTACTTCGCCTACAGCACCCGTCTGGTGGCGAAAGCGGCGAAGGCACTGGGCAAGACGGCGGACGCCGCAAAGTACGAAGACCTGTTCCAGCAGATCAAAACCGCCTTCAACAAGGCGTACGTCGCCGCCGACGGCCGGATCAAGGGCAACACCCAGACGGTCTATGTGCTCGCGCTGCACTTCGACCTACTGCCCGACGACAAGCGCGAGGCCGCCGAGCGCCACCTGGTCGCCGACATCCAGGGGAGGAAGGGGCACCTTTCCACCGGCTTCGTGGGCGTCAGCTACCTGAACCCGACACTGACCCGGACGGGCAACCACGATCTGGCCTACCGCCTGCTGAACAACGACACGTTCCCGTCCTGGGGCTATTCGATCAAGCACGGGGCGACCACGATCTGGGAACGCTGGGACGGCTGGACGGCGGAAAAGGGCTTCCAGGACCCCGGCATGAACAGCTTCAACCACTACTCGCTCGGGGCCGTCGGCGAGTGGCTGTTCTCGACCGTCGCCGGCATCGACACGGACCCCGACCGGGTCGGCTTCAAGCACGTCCTCGTGCGCCCCCTGCCGGGCGGCGGGATCACCCACTCCAAAGCCGAGTACGAGTCGCTCTACGGCCGGATCGCGACCGAGTGGAAGGACGCGAACGGCCGGTACACGCTCGACGTCACCATCCCCGCCAACACGCGCGCCACGGTCTGGGTGCCCGCGGCCGACGGCACCCCGGTGACGGAGGGCGGAAAGCCCGTGGAGCAGTCCGAAGGCGTCCTGCTCCTCCGGCGCGAGGCCGGCAGCGCCGTCTACTCCGTCGGCTCCGGCACTTACCGCTTCGCGAGCACGAAGCCGGCGGTTCAGCCGCAGCGCAGCGCCGCCACTCGGTAAGGAACCGCTCCCGGGGCGTTCCGGCGCTATAGCGCCGGAACGCCCCTCCACCCCCGCTCAGAGGCACCCGGCATGACCACAGCCGAAGAGAACAAGGAAGTCAGGAGTGTGGGTTATTTCGGTGGGACCGTGTAAGCCGTGGCCCGGCGCGTGGGCTTTTCGCGCACCAGCGCGATGGTCAGCCGCTCGGCACCGGGCTTGATCTCGCCGCGGCGCACGTACAGCCCCGCGGCCCGGTCAGTCCCGCTCCCCGGCTCCTCGGCGGCCGCGCCGGAAAGGGCGAGGCCGTCGAAGGCGCTTTGCTGTTCCCGGCTCATGTCTCTACGAGCAAGCCCCGCCTCGGCCTCCGCCGACTTTTGCTGTTCGCCGGACAGGGACGTGTAGAAGCGCAGCGCGTCCATCAGGACCACGCTCCGCAATATCTGGCCGTTCAGGCCCGACCCGAGAAGCCCGGATATTTGCAGCCTTCGGAACTGCGAGGGCGTCAGTCGGCCCAGTTCCAGGTAGTCCCGGAGTTCCATCCTCCCTGACTTGCTTTCGCGTAGCGCGTCGAAGCGCCGGAGCAGAGCCGGGGGCGGCTCCTCCCGCAGGTCCAGGCCCGGGCTGACGGTCTGCACGTGCAGGACGCCCTGCCGGTAGACGACGCGGTGCTGGAAGGCGCGCGCGATCTGGTTCAGCGCCTCGTCGAGCGTGTATTCGTCCTGGTCGGTCAGCAGCCAGGAGAACGGGGTCCGGCGGCTGCGGAGGAAGTCGTCCGCGACGAACGTGAAGCCGGTCTGGAGGGCCACCGCCTCCAGGACCTCGCCCAGCAGCCGGCGGTCCAGCTTCGCGCCGAAGCGGAGCGTCTTCCGGCGCCACCGCTCCCGGGGCAGCTCCGTCAGGTCCACGAGCGCACGCTGCCGCAGCGCCTCGTCCACCTCGGGCGGCAGGTCGTTGTCGGAGTCGATCCCGGGCAGCCCCTTGCGACGGACCTTGCCGATGGGCGAAACCCAGAGGTTCTTGCCGTCCGGGTCGATCAGGGCCAGGGAGATGGACCCGCTGGCGACGATCCCGACGTTCTTCTGCGACAGGCCCGATACGCCGCCCGTGGGAGGCGCGAACCGCCCGCTCGCCCCGGCGGCGTCGAACTCCGGGCGGCCGACGATGGCCGCCACGCGGCGCTGTACGTCAGGTGAAAGTTCCTTGAAGGGGCGAACGGA
>CADCTO010000411.1 GCA_902805585.1 uncultured Armatimonadota bacterium
TTGCCATCATCAACGACGACCTGCTGGCCGGCATGAAGGTCGTCGGCGACCTGTTCGGGTCGGGCCAGATGCAGCTCCCGTTCGTGCTCCAGTCCGCCGAGGTGATGAAAGCCGCCGTCCGGCACCTGGAGCCGCACATGGAGAAGGCGGACCAGGGCGGCAAGGGGACCGTCATCCTGGCGACCGTCAAGGGCGACGTCCACGACATCGGCAAGAACCTGGTGGACATCATCCTCACCAACAACGGCTACCGGTGCGTGAACATCGGCATCAAACAGCCCGTGGAGAACGTGATCCGCGCCGCCCAGGAGAACAACGCCGACGCCATCGGTCTGTCCGGCCTGCTGGTCAAGTCGACGGTCATCATGCGCGAGGACCTGGAGGAGCTGAACGCCCGCGGCCTGGCGCACTACCCCGTCCTGCTCGGGGGCGCGGCGCTCACCCGGGGCTACGTGGAGCAGGACCTGCGCGCCGTGTACAGGGGGAAGGTGTTTTACGGGGCGGACGCCTTCGACGGCCTGCGCCTGATGGACGAGGTGATGGGGCACCGCCCGCCGAGCGACGGCTACATGCTGTCGCTGCACCGGGGCCGCGCCGGGTCCGCCACCCGCGCCGCGGTCGCCCTGCCGGACGAGGAGCCGCAGGTCCCGGTCGCGCCGCCGGCAGGAGACGAGGAGAATCGGCAGGACCGCGGGGCGGCGGGCGACGGGATGCTCAGCGAGCGGTCGCGCTCGCGGGTGCCCGCCGAGTGCTTCACGTTCACGGAGCGCTCGGCCGTGGCGCCGGACGCGCCGATCCCGACGCCGCCGTTTTACGGGACGCGGGTCGTGGACGATATAGACCTGCGGGACGTCTTCCCGTACGTCAACGAGATCGCCCTGTTCCGGGGGCAGTGGCAGTTCCGCCGGGGGAACCTGAGCGACGAGGAGTTCCAGGCGCTGACCGAGAAGGAAGTGCGCCCGCTGTTCCGTTCGTGGCAGGAGCGCGTGATCGCCGAGAACATCCTGCGGCCGCGCGTCGTCTACGGCTACTTCCCGGCGAACTCGGACAAAAACGACCTGATCGTCTACCACCCGGACGACCCGGACCGGGAGTTCGTGCGCTTCACGTTCCCGCGGCAGCGCGAGAACCGGCGGCTGTGCCTGGCCGACTTCTTCGCCCCGGTCGATTCCGGCCGCAAGGACGTGGCGGCGTTTCATCTGGTGACCGTCGGGCGGCACGCCTCGGAATACGCGCGCGAACTGTTCGCCCGAGACCAGTACCGGGACTACCTGTATCTGCACGGCCTGTCCGTCGAGACCGCGGAAGGGATGGCCGAATACTGGCACAAGCGGATCCGGGAGGAGCTGGGGATCGGAGGCGAAGATTCGCCGGTCGTGCGGGACCTGTTCGCGCAGCGCTACCGCGGCTCGCGCTACTCGTTCGGCTACCCGGCCTGCCCGCGCCTGGAGGACCAGGAGAAGCTGTTCGCCCTGCTCGAACCCGGCCGCATCGACGTGACCCTGTCGGACGAATACCAGCTCGACCCGGAGCAGAGCACGTCGGCCCTGATCGTCCACCATCCGGAGGCCAAGTATTTCGGCGTGAAGTAGCCGCGGTTTCAACCGCCGGGCGCACGACGCGGATGTCCGCTGCAACAATTCCGGTGCACGGTCGTCTACAGAGAGAAGTTAAGAGGCGGCATTCTACCCGCGGCCACGTCCGCGCGCGTTCAAACCGGGAGGTGTGAAGACATGCCTATTGAAGATATCGAGATGGTGCGCTACGTCCGTCGCGAGATGGCCCGGCGCTGTTTGGACACCGGGCAGGTGACGGTGTCCGCCATGCGCGGCGTGATCCACTTGAACGGCACCGTCAAACCGCTGCGCGGCCACGAGGGCGAGTTCGAGGAGGAGATCCACGTGCTCCAGCGCGTGCTCAAGCAGCGCGCGGGCGTGCGCGACGTAGTCTTGGAGTGGGATCACGAAGGCAAAATCCCCAAAAAGACGTCCAGGGACCGCTCCTGAGAGTACGTGACGAGGCCGGGCTTGGCGCCGCGCGGCTTGCGCACGTGGCGCTTCTCCACCACGTCCACCGCGACCAGACTGGCGTGCTTGACGGCCTTGCCGGAGCGCGTCGCCACGATCTGAGCGGCCTGCCGCAGCACGGCCTCGGGCACCGCGCGCGGCTTCCCCGCCGTCCTCAGCACGCCGTGCGCCCCGGTCCCCGCCCGGACGTGGAGCCAGAGGTCTGACGGGGCGGCCACGCGGGTGGTCAGGTAGTCGTTCGCTTCCGCCGTTTCCCCGACGAGCAGTTCATACCCGTCCACGGCGAAGACGCGGATGCGGTGACCGCCGAAGGGTTTCTCCTTTGCCCGCTGCGGCGTCCCCGGGCCCGCCGTCGCTGCCCCCGCCGCCGCCGCGCGTTCCGCCCCTACGATGGCGGATAACGCATGCCGGAGCGCTTCGTAGTCGCCGCCCTCGTCCGCCTTCTCCACCTGCGCCGCCAGCGCCTGCAGCGCCGCCAGGTCCGTCTGGAGGTCTTCCAAACGTCCCTCGGCGTAGTCGGCGGCGTCGCGCGCCTTGCGGGCGCGGTCGAAATAGCTCTGCGCGTTTTCGTGCGGTGAGCGCTTGGGGTCGAGAGCGATAGTCACGTCATCGCCTTCGCCGTACAGGTCCGGTACAGTCACCGATCCCGCCCCGGGCCGCACCTGCGCCAGATGGGCCAGCAGCAGGTTCCCGGTCCGCTCCTGCTGCTCCGCGCGCCCCGCCTCGGCGAGCGTCGCGCGGGCCGAAACGATCTCGCGCTCCCGGTACGCGATCTCCCGCGCGATGGCCTTCGACAGTCGCCCCCGTTCCGTCTCTTCCGCCGCCTGTCGAACGACCGTGGCGAAAAAGGTGTCGAGGGCGACGGATACGCTTTCGCGGGGGAACCGCCGCCCGGCCGGCACGCTGAGCGGCTCGAACGCCCACACGCCTTCCGTGCTTCCTGTCGCGTCGCTGATGCTGTGCGGGGCGAACCGCCCCGCCCGCACGTCGTCCATCAGCGCCGCCAGCGCCTCCCCGACGCCGCCCGCCGCGCCCGCCCGCGCCACGACCTCGTCCGCGGCGAACCGCCCGATGCCGGAGTAGGTCGTCATCAGCCAGGCGCGCGGCTCGGAATCGGCCGGCGGGGACTCGCCGGCGGCTTCGGTCAGCGGGTCTGCCCGCTCGCCGGACCCGGGGGGATCGGTGTAGGGCGCGCCGGGGCGCAGCGGGCGCTCGGTCCCCGCGGGCGCCGGGCGGATGACGCCGCGTACCTGGCCGGCGCCGCCGACCAGGATCAGGTTCGCGTTGCGGCCCATCAATTCCGCGGCGAGGGTCATGCGCTCGCCGTCGTGGGCGTGAAAGACGAGGTGCAGCACGCGGTCGAATCGAGGCATCACGATCTGGTCGAGCCGCGCGCCCTCCAGATATTTACGGCAGACCTGGCAAAAGCCCGGCGGCGTGACCGGGTTTTCGCGCCGCATCTGCGTCAGGTGCGCGCGGGCACGCTGCGGGTCCGCCGACAGGAGCAGGCGCTGCGAACCGGCCCGCCCGAACATCGACAGCACGACCTCCGAGGGCGACGGCTGTTGGACTTTCTGTACCTTGGCCCCGAGGACGAGGGCGCGAAGCTCCGCGGCCACCGCGGCGAGCGTGAACGTGTCAAAGGGGATCACGTCTGGATTGTACCCCCTTCCCGCGACGGGAAGGGGGTACAATCCAGACGTGAACGAACGACGAAACATCACCCACCGGCCGCGGCGGCTGCGGGCGTCCGAGCCGCTGCGGCGCATGGTGCGCGAGACGACGCTCGCGCCCGACGACTTCATCTACCCGCTCTTCGTCGCGCACGGGGAGGGGCTGCGGCGCCCGATCCCGTCGATGCCGGGCGTCTTCCACTTTTCCGTGGACACGCTGCTCCGGGAGTGTGAGGAGGCGCTGGCCGACGGCGTGCCGTCCGTGCTCCTGTTCGGCCTGCCGGAGGGAAAAGACGCCCGTGGCTCCGAGGCGTACGCCGACGACGGCATCGTGCAGCGGGCGGTCCGGGCGCTGAAGCGCGAGCTGCCCGGACTGCTGGTCGTCACGGACGTGTGCCTGTGCGAGTACACGAGCCACGGGCACTGCGGCGTGGTGGAGGGGGGACAGGTCCTGAACGACCCCTCGCTCGACCTGCTCGCCCGGACCGCCGTGTCGCACGCCGCGGCGGGCGCGGACGTCGTGGCCCCGTCGGACATGATGGACGCCCGCGTGGGCGCGATCCGGCAGGCACTCGATGTGGAGGGCTTCGAGAACGTCGCGCTGATGAGCTACGCGGCCAAGTACGCCTCCGCTTTCTACGGGCCGTTCCGGGATGCCGCCGGGTCCGCGCCCGCGTTCGGCGACCGGCGGTCCTACCAGATGGACCCCGGGAACCGGCGGGAAGCGCTCAAAGAGGTGCAGCTAGACATCGAGGAGGGCGCCGACCTCGTGATGGTCAAGCCCGCGCTGCCGTACCTCGACATCGTGCGCGACGTGCGCGAGATGACCGACCTGCCCGTCGCCGCCTATAACGTGTCCGGCGAGTACGCCATGGTCAAGGCCGCGGCGCAGAACGGCTGGATCGACGAGCGGCGCGCGGTGCTGGAACTCCTGACGGGTATCCGGCGGGCCGGGGCCGACATCATCCTGACCTACCACGCCCGTGAGGCCGCACGGTGGCTGAGGGAGGGGTGAGCCGTTGGCGACCTGGGTAAACCTTCGATGGGCGGGGTCCCCGCCCGATCTTTTCCAGGAGACAATCGCATGGCGAATACGGCCGACAACCCCCTGCCCATCGGGCATGAACTCACGGAAGGAACGGTGCACCACGCCCTGACCGTCTACGGCTCCGAGACCTGCGGCGACACCCGGCGCTCCCGGGCGCTGCTGGACAGCCTGGGCGTCGAATACAACTACTACGACGTGGACAAGGACCCGTCGATGGCCCGCACCATGTCGGCGCTGCAGGACGGCGGCCAGAAGATGCCCGCCATCGATTTCCACGACGGAACGGTCCTGGTGGAGCCGAGCAACGACGCGCTGACCGCCGCACTCCGGAAGACGGATCGACTGCCCCACGTCGCCCCCGCGCAGGTGTAGGACCGGCTCCCGCCCCCGCCCTTCAGGGGCGGGGGATAGCCCGTGCGGCGCGTTGCCGCTCCCCGCGAAACGTGCTATACTGGGAACCGCCGACCCCGGACCGCGCGCCGCCGGTGCGTGGCGGCCCCGACCATGCTTTCCCAGGTTATACGCGTCCTTCAGAACCTCGACTACGGCCTGATCCTCCGGGCGGCCATAGACATTTCGGTCGTCGCCTACGTCATCTACCGCCTGATCCTGCTCGCCAAGGGCACGCGCGCCTGGCAGATCCTGATCGGCCTTCTGGTGTTTTTCGTCGTCCTGTTCTTTTCCGAATGGGCGGGCCTCGTCACCCTGAACTATGTCCTCCAGCAGGTCACGCCGCTCGGCCCCGTGGCCATCGTGATCCTGCTCTACCCCGAGCTGCGTCACCTGCTGGAAGAGCTGGGACGGCTCGGCTTCTGGGGCGCGCCGCTTCAGGTGGTCAACCGCGAGAACATGACCGAGACCCTTGAGGAGATCGTGCGCACGGCCTCGCTGCTGTCGCCCCGCAAGACCGGCGCGCTGATCGTGATCGAGCGGGAGACCGCGCTCGGCGATGTCGCCGCCAACGGCACCGAGCTGGACGCCGAAGTCTCGACCGAGCTGCTGTCCACCCTGTTCCACTACGGGACGCCGCTGCACGACGGGGCGGTCATCGTGCGGGGCAGCCGCATCGTGGCCGCCGGCTGCACGCTGCCCCTGTCGGACGCGCCGAACATCTCCGCCAACGTGCACACGCGCCACCGCGCGGCCATGGGCATCTCGGAGCAGTCCGACGCCGCGGTGGTCGTCGTGTCCGAGGAGACGGGCACGATCTCGCTCGCCATCGGGGGCAAGCTATACCGCGGCCTCAACACGGACAAACTCCGCACGCGCCTGCTCGAAGCGTTCGGGCGGGGCAAGCGTAGCGCCCCGGGCGGCCTGCGCGCCATCTCCTTCGGGCGCCGGCGACCGGGAACGAAGCGGGGGGACGCGAACGCCGCCGCCGCGGCCGGTAACGTCGCGCCACCGCCGAACCCGCCCGCGGCGGAGCCGGGGTCGGCCGGGGGTGCGGCGTGATGATCTTTTCCCTGCGACTCCTGCGCCGCAACCTGGGCTACAAGCTGATCTCTATCGGCGTGGCGATCCTGCTGTACGTCGTCGCCTACCTGCAGCAGAACCCGCGCCGATCTACGAACGTCTACGTGCAGCCCCAGCCGCGGGGTCTTTCCGCGGACATGGCGCTGCGGCAGCCGGTCGGCGGGTACATGGTCTCGCTCACCGGGGTGCCTACCGCGGTCGAGGCGCTACGCTCCCAGGGCCTGAAAGCCTTCGTCAACCTGGAGGCCGCCCGCCCCGGAACGTCGAAGCTGCCGGTCGAGTACGAGGTGCCCGAGGGCTTGCGGCCCCACGTCGAGGTGGAAGGGCCGGTCGTGGTCGATGTGGTCCTGGAACGCAAGCGCCGCAAGCCGTTCCCGATCGAGGTACAGTACGTCAGCCGCCCGCCGGCCGGCTACACCTTTAAAGAGCCGGAGACGCGGCCGGACAGGGTGCATGTCGCCGGCCTGGAGTCGGACGTCAACCGCGTAGCTTCCGTCGTCGCCAGTTTAGACACCCAGGGGGCGGCCGGCGCCATCACGGATGTGGTGGACGTCGTGGCCCGGGACGTGAACCAGGAGGTCGTGGAGAAGGTGGAGCTTCAGCCGTCCCGGGTGCGGGTGGAACTGGGCTTGAAAGAAGTGCCGGCGACCCAGAACCTCCTCTTGTCGCCCGTCTTCGTGGGCGAGCCGGCGCGCGGGTTCCGCATTGACGACTACTCCTTCAGGCCCAGGGCTGTGACCGTCGCCGGGTCGCGTGAGCGCCTGGCCGCGCTGACGTCGCTGGACGTCCCGGTCACCGTGGAAGGGCTGTCCGAAGATTTGGAGCGCGAAGTCGTCCCGCGGATCCCGCCGGGCCTGCGCCTCCTCCGGCGCGAGCGAGTCTTCGTCATCATCCGGGTCCAGCCCAACCGCGCCGCCCCCGCACCGCCGCCGCCGCCGGGCGAGCCCGCCCCGCCGCCCGCGGCGGAGACCCCCCAGGAGGGCGCGACGCCCTGACGCGCCGCCGCCCGCGGAAAGGATCTTTCTTGACGCAGCGTAAGTATTTCGGCACGGACGGCGTGCGCGGCGTGGCCAACACCGAGCTGTCGCCCACGCTCGCCATGAGCCTCGGCGCCGCCGCCGCCATCGTACTCAGCTTCGGGCACGGGGACGGGGTGCCCTCGGAGGTCGTCATCGGCCGCGACCCGCGCATCTCCGGCGACATCCTCGAATCCGCCCTCGTGGCCGGGCTGTGCGCGCTGGGGGTCAACGTCACGTCGCTGGGCGTGCTGCCGACGCCGGGCGTGGCGTTCGCGGCGCGGGCGCGGAAGGCCGATGCCGGGATCGTGATCTCGGCCTCGCACAACCCCGTCCGGGACAACGGGATCAAGTTTTTCGGTCCGGACGGGCGCAAACTCGCCGACGCGATCGAGGCGCGGATCGAGGGGTGTATGGTCGACTGGGAGGCGCAGCCGCGCCCCAGCGGCGCGGACGTCGGGCGCCTGACCCGGACCGAAGCGCCGATCGAGGAATACGCCGCCCACCTGCGCGCGTCGTGCCCCGAGCGGCTGGACGGCCTGCGCCTCGTGTGCGACTGCGCCAACGGGTCGGCGTCGTACCTGGGCCCGCGCGTCTTGGCGGAACTGGGCGCCGACGTGGTGCCGCTGAGCGCCACGCCGGACGGCGTCAACATCAACGAGAACTGCGGCTCGCTCCACCCGGAGGCGATGGCCGCGCGTGTCGTCGCCGAAGGGGCGGACGCCGGGCTGGCGTTCGACGGCGACGCCGACCGCGTGATCCTGGCGGACAACCGCGGGCGCATCGTGGACGGCGACCACGTCCTGTGCATGGCGGGTATCCATCGGGCCGGGCAGGGGCGGCTCCCCGGCCGGGTCGTCGTCGGGACCGTGATGAGCAACCTGGGCCTGGAGCAGGCGCTCAAGAAGCACGACATCACGCTCGTGCGCGCCGCGGTCGGCGACCGGTATGTGGCGGAAGAGATGGCGCGCACCGGCGCGGTCCTCGGCGGCGAGAAGTCGGGGCACCTGCTGTTCGCCGACAGCACGACCACGGGCGACGGCATCCTGACCGCGCTCCAGGTGCTTCGGATCTGCCGGCAGAGTCACCGGGATCTGGCCTCGTGGGCGGACGAGATGCAGGAGTTCCCGCAGATCCTGAAGAATGTGCTTGTCCGCCAGAAGGACGGCTGGCGTGACATCCCGGAGGTGGCCGCGGCGCTCGGGCGTGCCGAGGCGGCCCTGAAGGGGCGCGGTCGTATCTTCGTACGTCCCTCGGGGACGGAGAAGATGATCCGTGTCATGGCGGAAGGACCGGATGGGGAGGAGATCGGGGCGCTTGTCGACGAGGTCGCCGGCGCGCTCCAGGTACATTTAGGGGTCTAAATATCCCGCCTTTTCTCCGAAAAGTAGAGCGAAGGGGCATCCCCAAAGGACGCTCCCACCTGCCGAAGGAGAAACCGGGATTCTGTGATCTGGACACCGCTACCTGTCGCCGCCTCGCTGTCGACGCTGCTCTTCTGGGGGGTCCCCTCGGATTCGGCGCTTCCGGCGGTGCAGCCCGCCCCGCTGGCCGCGGCGCCGGCGCCGGCACCGGCCCCGTTCGTTCCCGATGGCGGTCTCTCGGCGGACGCTGCCGCCGCGGCGAATGCCGGGGCTGCGGCGAACGCGGCGGCCGGCGCGATCTCCAGCACGGCGAACGTGGCTCTGGTGAGAGCCACCTCGGACGAACAGGAGTTTCTTACGCTGGTCAACCAGGAGCGCGCCGCGCGCGGCCTGTCCCCGCTGCGCTTCGACCCGCTGTGCACCCAGGTGGCGCGCCGCCACTCGCGCGACATGGCCGACCGCAACTACTTCGGGCACGAATCGCCCACGGCCGGCCGCCGCACCCCGATGCAGCGCTATCTCGCCGCCTCCGGCCGGCAGCCGCAGTACCTGGTGGTGGGGGAGAACCTGTTCTACTGCTCCATGGCCGGCGTCGAGCGCGGGCACCGCTCCCTGATGGCTTCCGAGGGGCACCGGCGGAACCTGCTGGACCCCCGCTACGAGGCGGTGGGCGTCGGGACCTACACGAACGCCCAGGGCGAGTACTGGGTGACGCAGGTGTTCGTGAAGCGGCGCGACTAAAGGAAATCGCCCCCTCCGCCCCCAATAATGGGGAGACCCGGATGTGACCTCGGCGGACCACGTGCGCCCACACCGGTCCCGTCGGCATGTTCCGGTCCCCCGTTATCGGGGGCGGAGGGGGCTTTATGCTGCTCGCCATAGACATCGGCAACACCAACACGACCCTCGGCATCTTCGACGGCGCAGACCTCGTGGCCGACTTCCGGCTCCACTCCGAGCGGACACGCACCGCCGACGAGTACGCCGCGCTCCTGTCCTCGCTACTCACCAGCAAGTCGCTCGCTCCCGGATCCATCGACGCGGTCGCCATGGCGTACGTCGTTCCGCCGGTCGGGCAGGCGCTGCGGGACCTCGCCCGGCGCCACCTCCAGGTCGAGCCGTTGATCGTCACGGACCGGACGGACACCGGCATGCCGATCCGCTACACCCCCCCCTCGGCCGTCGGCGCCGACCGCATCGTGAACGCCGTGGCCGCGCGCGCGCTGTGGGGCGGGCCGGAGAACGTGCCGTGCATCGTCGTGGACTACGGGACGGCCACGACACTGGACGCCGTATCGCGCGACGGCGCGTACCTGGGCGGCGCGCTCATGCCCGGTATCGGCATCTCGATGGACGCCCTGTTCGCGCAGGCCGCGCTGCTGTCCCGCGTCGAACTGACGCCGCCCCCGCAGGCCATCGGGCAGAACACCGGGGACGCGCTGCGCTCCGGCATCCTGCTGGGTTTCGCGGCCCAGACGGACGGCATGGTCGCGCGGTTCGTCGCCGAACTGGGGGCCGACACGCGCGTCATCGCGACCGGCGGCATCGCCCCGCTGATCGCCCCCTTCGCGACAACGCTCCACACCGTGGACCCGAACCTCACGCTCACCGGCCTGCGCCTGCTCCACGAGCGCGCCGCGCAGCGGCGCGATTAGCCCTCGCCGGCGTCACCCCGCCCCGGAGCCGGGCGGGACCAAAAGCGCCGCGTTGGGTATAAGAGCCAAAATCGCATCGCGACATGGAGGCTGCGGTGATCCTGAAGCTCACCCTGGATCTGCCCGAGGACGGGGATTACATCCGCATCACGCGGATGCTCGGCCGGACGCTGCTCACCGAACTCCACGTCGTGGAGCCCGACATCGACGACCTGGAGCTGCTGATCGGCGAGCTGTGCACCAACGTCGTCCGGCACGCGCACACCACGAGCGGGCGGTTCCGCGTGGTCCAGGAGTTCCTGGCCGAGCGCGTCGTCCTGACGGTCGAGGACACCGGGAAGGGGTTCGCCTTCCATGACGTGCCCGAGCCCGGCACCGAACGGCCGGACACCATCGGCGGCGGGGAGCGCATCGGCGGCTTCGGGATGTCACTCGTGCGCGCGCTGGCGGACCGACTGCAGTTCGCGCGGAGCGACCCGCAGGGGACGACCGTGCACGCCGAAGTGGAGCTGCACTACCGGACGCCCGAGGACCACGACAAAGCGCGTAAGATGGACGCGGCGGCCGGCGCCGAGGTCACCGCGACGACATCTTAGCATACCGATGCGCGTCGGTCGAAGGCGCGGAAACAGGGCGGGGTCCGCGCGAGACACTACATGATACTGAGATTTTCACTCGATCTTCCCGAAGACGGTGCATACGTCAAGATAACGCGCCTCCTGGGCCGCACGCTGCTGGAATACCTCCAGGTCACGCCCTCGGTCGTGGACGACCTGGAGTTCGTCGTCGGCGAGCTGTGCACCAACGTCATCCGGCACGCCCGCTCCGAGTCCGGCCGCTTCCAGGTCGGCATCGAGTACCACGGCGACCGCGTGGTCGTCACGGTCGAGGACAAGGGGCTGGATTACTTCGCCTTCGGCGATCCGCTGCCGGTGGGCACCAGCCGGCCCGATTTCGGCCAGGGCGAGCGCTTCGGCGGCTTCGGCCTGATGCTGGTCGAGAAGATGGCCGATAAGCTCGAATTCCACCGCACCGACCCGCAGGGCACGACCGTGCGGGCGGAAAAAGAGCTGACGTTCCAGTCCCAGGCGGCGGCCGACGCCGCCGCGCGCCTGGGCGAGACCGAGGGCGGGGAGGTGACCGTCAACACGGGGGAGTAAAGCAGGTACAATGGCGTTGTGAACCCCAGCAGCGTCGATGTGGCCGTGATCGGCGGCGGCCACAACGGTCTCGTGTGCGCCAACTACCTCCAGAAAGCCGGACACGCGGTCGCCGTTTTCGAGCGGCGCCACGTCGTCGGCGGCGCGGTGTGCACCGAGGAAGTCTTCCCCGGTTACAAGGTGGACGTCGGGTCGTCCGTGCACATCATGCTGCACCAGACGCGCATCGTCGAGGAGCTGAACCTGGGCGCGTTCGGCCTCCGCTACTGCGACATGGACCCCTGGGCCGCCCTCCCCTACGGCGACGGGCAGGCCGTCTGTTTCTACCGCGACCTCGACCGCACCTGCGAGAGCATCGCCCGGGTCTCCGAACGGGACGCGGTCGCCTATCGTGATTTTATCCGCCGCTGGACGCCGGTCGCGAAGGGCACGTTCCGCGCCTTTCTGAACCCGCCCACCCCCGCCTCGCTTGGCCGGCACCTGATGCTCGCCAAGGGGCCCGGCGACGACAACATCGACGGCCTGCGCCGCATCCTGACCGGCTACGGGCGCCTGATCGCCGAGACGTTCGAGTCCGCCGAAGTGCGCGCGGCGCTCTCGTGGCTGGCGGCCCAGAGCGGCCCGCCGCCGGGGGAGCTGGGCAGCGCGCCGTTCGCCGGGTGGCACGCCGTCGTCCACGAGAGCGGGGCGGCGCACCCCGAAGGCGGCTCGGGCATGCTCACCCAGGCGCTGGCCAAGGCGCTCGTCCACGCGGGCGGGCAGGTGCGGGTGGACGCCCCGGTCGAGCGAATCCTGGTAGAGAACAACAAGGCCGCCGGCGTCGTTTTACCGGGCGGCGAAACCGTGCGGGCGCGGGCGGTCGTGGCCGCCTGCCACGTCGTCACGACGTTCACCCGGCTGCTGGACGAGGCCGACGTGCCGCCCGGACTGCTCCACCGCCTGCGCCACGTCAACGTCGGCAACGGGTTCGGCATGACGGTGCGCTGTGCGGCGAGCGAACTCCCCGACTACGGCGGCGGGTTCCCCGGCGAAGTCCACCACGGCATGCAGCTCCTGTGCCCCTCGGAGCAGTTCCTGCGCGACGCCTACGCCGACTACTTCCGCGGCGTCCCGTCCCGCCGACCGCCGGTCCTGGCGATGACCTTTTCGCCCATCGACGACACGCTCGCCCCGCCGGGCAAGCACGTGCTGTCGCTGTGGTCCCAGTATTTCCCGTACGAGCGCAGTGACGGCCGCGACTGGGACCAGGCGCGCGACGAGGCGGGAGACGCCATCCTGGAGACGCTGTTCTCCTACGCGCCGAACCTGCGCGGCAAGATCGAGCAGCGCTTCCTCCAATCGCCGCGGGACCTGGAGCGCGACCTGGGGCTGCTGCACGGCAACGTGATGCACGTGGAGATGAGCCTGGACCAGATGTTCTGCTTCCGCCCGCTGCCCGAGCTTGCGAACTACGCGACGCCGATCCCGAACCTGTTCCTGTGCGGGGCGAGCACGCACCCCGGCGGCGGCGTCTTCGGCGCTTCCGGGCTGAACGCGGCCGGCGTCGTGGCGCGCGCCCTGCGGACGGGCTGGCGCAGGTACCTGCCGGCGTAGCTGCCGCCTGCCGGGTCGGCGCGGCGGCGGGTGCGGCGGCGCTCTCCGCAGCCGTATAGAAGATATGACCATGACTGCCAGGAAAAAGGGACCACCGACCGGCGGCTCCGGGGCGAACGCCGGAGCGCCGGACACGCTGGAAGGGCTGTTCCCGCGGTTCCCGGGCACCAAGGACATCCGCTACCACCCCGTCTTCCAGGGGGGGCTGTCCCGCTGGGTGTGGCGGTACTACACGCACCGGCTGACGCGCGCCGGGCGCTGGTTCCTGGGCCTCACCTGCCTGCTCGGGCTCGTCGGCTCGACGTCGCTGGAGATACAGACCTACATCCCGTTCCTCTACGCCTTCGCGTTCTGGACCGTGGCCGGCGCCGCGGCCGCGTTTTCCCGCCCGCGCGTGGCCTTCGTCGCCCGCCACGCCGACCGCGTCTGCGCCGGCGAGACCCTGCCGGTCGAGATCGAGATCGAGCAGCGGGGGCGGCTGGGGGGTGCGGACCTCAACGTGCTGCCCAGCGGCCTGCCGATCCCCGTCGACGCCATACCGGAAGGCGGCGTGCCCGTGCCCCCGCTGCGGCGCGGCGAGAAGGCGCGCGTCCGGCTGGGCCTGCTGTGCCGGCGGCGCGGGGTCTACGTGCTCCGGGGCTACCGCGTCGAGACCGACTTCCCGCTGGGCCTGCTGAACGCGTACCGGGTCTTCGGCGAGGAGCGCTCGCTGCTCGTCTACCCGCCGTTCCACCGCCTCGCGCGCATGGAGATGCCCACGGGACGCCGCTTCCACGCGGGCGGCGTCGCCCTGGCCTCGCTGCTGGGGGACTCGTTCGAGTTTCTGGGGAACCGCGAGTACCGCGAAGGTGACAACGTGCGCGACATCGACTGGCGCGCGACGGCCCGGCTGGACACGCCGATCCTGCGCGAATACCGGGAAGAGTTCTTTCTGCGTGTCGCCGTGGTCCTCGACACCCACGTCCCCCGCGGCGGCAGGCGCGACGAGCGCGAAGCGCGGCGCGCGGCCCTGGAGCGGGCCATCTCGGTGTGCGCCGGGATCACCGACTATATCGCGCGACAGGAATACATCGTGGACCTGTTCGCGGCCGGGCCGAACCTGTACCACCTGACCGCCGGGCGCAGCCTGGCCTACCTCGACCAGATCCTGGACATCCTGGCCTGCGTCGAGGAGAACCCGGACGAGCCCTTCGCCGTGATCGAGCCGCAGATCGACGAGCGGCTGGCCCAGATCAACAGCGTGGTGTGCGTCTTCCTCGACTGGGACGAGACGCGCCGCGCCTTCGTGGAGAATCTGCGGCGCGGCGGGGCGGGCGTGAAGGTCGTCCTCGTGCGGGACGCCCCCCCCACGCTGGACCCGTCCGGCGACGAGCGCGCCGGCGCGATCCCGGTGATCGGCCGCGCCGACTTCGAGCGCGGCGTGGAGGAACTGTAGGCGATGGCGATCACGGTCCCGGCCGCGGCCGCCGGCCCCGCGTCCGGCGACGACGCCCGTCACCTCCCGCTGCCCGCCATCGCGGCGGCGCTGGTCGCCTTCGGCGCGCTCTACGTGACCGCGAGCGGTCTGTCCCTGCTGCCCGTCCTGGCGGCCGCGCTCCTGGCAACGCACTTTTTCGGCGCGCGCCTTCCGCGCCAGCCGGCGGCGCTCTGGGTGGCGCGGATCCTTCTGGCGGGCCTCGTGTTTTTGGCGAACCCGCAGGAGCCCGCGAACGCCGACTACCTCATGGGTTCCGCGCGGTTCCGCAACATCTTCGGCCTGCTGTTCGCGTCCGAGCTCGTGCTCCACGCCTGGCGGCGGCACCCCGACCGCGGGGCGCTGCTGCTGCCCGTCTTGCTGCATTCCGGCATGGTGTTCCTGACGGCCTGCAACACCTTCGAGACTGGGTACATCCGCTACTTCGCCCCCGCGTACACGTTCCTCGTCGCCGTCTCCCTGCGCCACTACCGGGTGCGGGGCGGAGCCGCGGCGGGGCGCGCCGGGTGGTTCTGGGCGGGCGGACTGCGCGGACTCCTCGTCGTCCTCGGCCTCGGTCTCGGGTTCGGCGGGTACGTCGCCTTCTGGACCTGGCGGGGCGAGATCACCGAGATCGGCAGCCGCCTGCTCGGCGAACGGCGCTGGCCCGAAGGGCGGGGGATGGCGGCCCAACCGACACTGGGGCCCACCTTCGGTCTGCGCGGCTCCGCCGCCCGCGTCCTGCGCGTCGAGGACTTTTCCGGCGTCGGCCACCTGCGCGGCATGGCCTTCGACCTTTACCGTTCCGGGCGCTGGGGTCCGGTGGTGGGCCAGCGCCGGTTCGACCCGCCGGGGCCGCTGGACCTGCAGTCGCGCGGCATGGCGTCGCTCACGGGTCTGAGCGATATGCGAATCACCCGCTTGGACGCGGGCACGCGCCTCCTGTTCGCGCCGCTCAACACCGCCGCCCTGGACCAGGGCGAAGCCGACGACCTGGAATGGTCCCCGAGCACCGGCGCGGCCCTCCGGTCGAGCATCCGGCCCCCCTACACCTACCGGGTCACCGTCCCGGAAAACGAGCGCCACCAGGGGCCTCTGGCCCGCGCCGTGACGCCGGAGGAGCGGGAGCGTTGCCTCGTCGTTCCGGAAAGCCTGGACCCGCGCGTGCGGGGCCTGGCGCATCGGATCGGCGGCACACGGGTGGGGGCGGAGGAGCGCATCGAGGCCGTGGTGACGTATCTGATGGCGAACCACGCCTACAGCCTGCGCACGGACCCCGGCGACGGCGACCCGGTCTCCAACTTCCTGCTCCAGGACAAAGACGCCCACTGCGAGTTCTTCGCCTCGGCGGCCGCGCTGCTCCTGCGCTGTCTGGGCGTCCCGGCGCGCTACGTCACCGGCTACTACGCCCACGAGTCCGGCGGGCCCGGCGTCGCCATCGTCCGCCAGCGCGACGCGCACGCCTGGGCCGAGGCCTGGGTCGACGGCGTCGGCTGGGTCGTGGTGGACGCCACGCCCGGCGACGGGCGTCCCGACCACGAGCCCGACCGGATCCCGGTCTGGCAGGCGTTCTGGGAGTGGCTCCAGGACCGCCTCCAGTCCCTGCGTGACTGGCTGGGCGGTCTGACCGGGCGCCAGTTCGGGCTCGCGGTCGCCGGGGTAGGCCTGGTGCTCGCCTTCGGCGCCGCCTGGCCGCTGCTCCGGCAGCGCGCGCGGCGCGGCGGCGACGGTGAGTTCGCCTACGCCGCGGCGGAGGCGGAACTCGCCTCCCTCGCCCTCCGTTTCGAGAACGTGTTCCGCAGGCAGGGGGCCGCGTTTCCGCCCGGCCGCACCTGGCAGGAACACCTCGGCAGCCTGGAGCGGGATGGGCCGCTGGGCGCCCCCGCGGGAGAGTTCGTCCGCGCCTATAACCGCGCCCGCTTAGGCGCGCCCGACGACCGGAGCGATGCCCTGGCCGGGCTGCGCCGCCTGATGGACCAGATGGAAAAAACATCGGCCGAGAGGTGAGGGTCGAGAGTCGAGAGGCGGAATAGGGAGAACTGGTCCCTCCGCCTCTCCACACTCGACGCGCACCTCTCGACCGCACCGAAAGTGCTAATGAACGAAGACTTTCCCGCGCGCGCCCGGCAGATCGAAGAGAACCTCGGCATCGTCATCCGCGGCAAGGGCGAAAGCATCCGCCTGCTGCTGATCGCCCTGCTCGCCGGCGGCCACACCCTGTTGGAGGACGTGCCCGGGACCGGCAAGACCACGCTCGCCAAGGCGCTCGCGCGCTCCATCGACGGCGAATTCCGCCGCATCCAGTTCACGCCGGACCTGCTGCCCGCCGACATCACGGGCAGCAGCTTTTACAACCCCCGTGAAGGCTCGTTCACGTTCCGCGAAGGCCCGGTCTTCGCCAACGTCGTCCTCGCCGACGAGATCAACCGCACCAGCCCGCGCACGCAGTCCGCGCTGCTGGAGGTGATGAGCGAGAACCAGATCACCATCGAGGGGCGGCGGCGCGACCTGCCGCAGCCGTTCTTCGTGGTCGCCACGCAGAACCCGTCCGAGTACCACGGCACCTACCCGCTGCCCGAGGCGCAGCTCGACCGTTTCGCCCTGCGGATCACGCTCGGATACCCGGACATGAGCCACGAGCTGGAGATCCTGTACAGCCAGAACGACCAGCACCCGCTGGACCGGCTGCTGCCGGTCCTGTCCACGAACGACGTCGCCGAGCTTCAGGAGCAGGTCAAGACCGTGCGCTTCGACCGCGCCGTCGCCGAGTACCTTTTGCGCCTGATCGAGGTCACGCGCGCCGACCCGCGGCTGCGGCTGGGCATCTCGCCGCGCGGGTCGCTGACACTCTACCGGACGGCGCAGGCCCGCGCCCGCCTGGAGGGCCGCGATTTCGTGCTCCCCGAGGACGTGCGCGCGCTCGCCGTCCCCGTCCTCGCCCACCGCCTCCTGCTCGATACCAAGGCCCGCTACGGCGGCATCCTCCCACAGGACATCATCGGGGAGGCGCTGGAAAAGGTCCCGGTGCCCCGGTAAGGGGGTGGGGGATCAGTCGAGGCCGAGCGGCCCGATCTGCTCCACCGCCCCGTTCTCCAGCGCAGCCCGTACGAGAGCGAAGGCGCGCTCCGGCGCGATCTCTGCGAACGCGTGCAGCATCAGGCCCATCTCAAAGCCCGACTGCCAGCCCACGCTCTGGATGTAGCGGACGCCCGAAAGCCGCCGGGCCCCGTTCCGCCGGTACCAGGCGATGCGGCGGCGGGCGAGGTCGGCCGCGGCGGCGTCCTGGGTCCTTGCCACCTCCGCCGGGTCCTCCACCTCGAAGAAGAGAACGCCGCATCCGTCCTCGCCCTGTACCCGTTCCGCGACGTCGCGGTAGGCGTCCCTCCCGATCCCCCCGCCGCGCCGCCGCGGGTCCACGGCGAGGTAGTACAGCCACCCGATTCGCTCCCCGCCGCAGGCGAACGCTTCGTAATAGGCCATGCCGCATACGTCCTCGTTCGGGTCGTCCTGAGGCGCGACGACGGCGAGCAGCACGCGCCGCGTGCCGTCGCCCGGGGAGGACGGGCTATTCTCGCGTGCGTTCAGCAGATCGACCCACCACGAAAGCGGCATCTGTTCCCGCGGCGGGAAGCTCCGCTGCCAGATGTCCAGCACGCGCGGAAGCCGCCGGTCGCGCCAGCCTCCGACCTCGTGCAGCCTTGCACCCGTTCCGGATTTCATACGTCGAGGCCCTTCCCGCTTCCGGTATACCTCAGGTCCGCCCGTGCCGCGCACGCGAGCCTACGCATCCCGGTGCTGGTTGAAGACCTCGTACAGCAAGACGCTCGCGGCGACCGCCAGATTGAGCGAATCGCTGCGTCCGACCATCGGGATCCTGACCATTACGTCGCAGAGCGCCTGCGTTTCCGGCGCCAGGCCCGTGCGCTCCGAGCCGAGGAACAGCACCACCGGCGGGCGGTAGGGGAGGGCGTGGTAGTCCACCGACCCGGCCGGCGACGTGCCCACGAGCAGGCAGCCCGTCCGCTCCTTCCAGTCGGCGAATTCGGAAAGGCCCGCCCGCGTGAACTGCTGGGTGAACAGTGCGCCCATGCTCGCCCGTACCGTCGCCGGGTGGTACGGGTCCGTCGTGTCGCCCAGCAGGATGACGCCGGCCGCGCCGACCGCGTCGCACGTGCGCAGCACGGTCCCCAGGTTGCCGGGCGATTGGACGGCGTCCAGGGCGACCCGGCACAATCCCTGCCGGGCGTTGACCTGTGCCAGAGCTACCCAGCGCTGCCGGACCACCGCGCCGACGCCCTGCGGGTCGTCGGCGAGCGAGAGACTATGGAACACTTCGGCCGTCACTTCCAGACAGGGCACCCCCGCGCGCCGCAGCCGCGCTTGCAGCCGGGGGCCGGAGGGGCCGCGCAACAGTTCGGGCGCGATGACTGCCGTCTGGAGGGACGCCCGGTGCTCCAGCGCCTGCAAAACAAACCGGGGACCTTCGACGTAGAACGTGCGGGTGCGCTCGCGCTCATCGCGCTCGTGCAGGCGCCGGATGCGGCGGACGCGGGCATCGGTGCGGCTGGCGATACGGTGGACCGAAGGGATCATGGGCGTGATAGTGACCGGGGCGAGGACAGGCCCCGGCAGCGATGACAGTTCCGCACGGCGTCACAAAACGCGAAGCCGCCCCCGCGCGACGGCGCGGGGGCGGCTTCTGAATCGGTGGCGGCGGGCGGGGAAAGGCGGGTCTGGAGGAGCGGGCGGAACGCCGCCGGAGACGCGTCAAACGGCCGGTGACACGGGGCGGGCTGCGGCCCGCGGATGTCACCCTGCCGAGATGGTGCTACCGGACGAACGTCATGCATCGGCTCCTTTCGGCGTTGGATTCGGCTGCCGTGGCCGTTGGTGGGTGGGCGGATGCCGCCTGCCCCAACTATAGCGTAGGGGGATGGACCCTGTCAACACCATTACCGGCCCGGAAAGGATGCCGCGGGAGGAACGGGCCGGATAAAGGCGAAACATCCGGTCAGGCCAAGACGCAGCCGGTGGCAGCGGCGGCGCGAGGCAGCCGGATCGGATGGCGGCGCGAGGCGGCGGCCAGGGAGCAGCGGGCAAACGGATGAGGTGTTCAGAAAGGCTTCCGGATTGGAGGGCGCGGAACCAGACGCTGCGGGCGCGACTGGATGTCGCCATGCAGGATCTCGACGGCGGGGCCCTGAACCTGCGCCCCGACCCCCGCGCATGGAGCCCCGCCTAGATCGTGGAACACATGGTGCTCGCCAACCGGCCCTACCTCCGGACGGTACA
>CADCTO010000412.1 GCA_902805585.1 uncultured Armatimonadota bacterium
GGGTGGTGACGCCGTCGGGGAATCCCAGGTAGTTCTCGTTACACTGGGAAAACGACGAACGCCCCTGTCCCATGTCCAGTACCAGGACGCGGCGCGTGAACCGCCCCAGATAGATCGCGGCCGACAGCCCCGCCGGCCCGCCCCCAAGAATCAGCGCGTCGTACATGAGCACCCCTCGGGGGACGCATGCGTGTCCGTCCTCCCCGCCCCCCGTTTGAGGTTACCCACTGCGGCCCATCCTCAGGCGCTTATTTCGTCAGCGCCGCTTGAGCGTGGGGCCCTGCGGCGAGTCCGCGACTTCCCACCCGAGCGCGGCAACCTCTTTACGCAGCGCATCGGCGCGGGCGAAGTCTTTCGCCTTGCGCGCCTGCTCCCGCTGCTCCACGAGAGCCAGCACGTCCTCGGGAGCGGCCTCCTCGACGCGGGGCTTCGCCCGGCTCTCGAAATCCAGCCCGAGCACGGGATCGAAGGCGCGCCACAGCCGGGGCGAATTGTACGTGTGCAGGGTCGCGACCGCCTGCGGCAAGGCGATGTCGTCGTTGAGGTACCCCAGAACCTCGTTATAGGCCTGCGTGTAGGCGGTCTCGTTCGCCAGGGGGTCGTCTTCCGCGTGCGACACCCGCTCGTACAGGCGCTGGAGGGTCGCCTGGGCAGTGTCGAGCGACTGGGCGCGGCCGGTCTTGCCGTCCTCGTTCCATGTCCACCGGAACTCCAGCGGGGAGCGGTAGTGGGCCTGGAGGCACAGGTAGCGGTACGCGAGCGGGTCGTAACCGGAATCGATCAGCGCCTGGACCGTCAGGATGCTGCCCGCGGATTTGGCCATCTTCTTGGTGCCGAGGTTCAAAAAGGCCGCGTGCATCCAGTAGCGCACGAACGGCTTGTCGGTCGCCGATTCGCTCTGCGCGATCTCGTTGGTGTTGTGGACGGGGATGTGGTCGATGCCACCGCAGTGGATATCGAACGTCTCGCCCAGGTACTTCATGCTCATGGCCGAGCACTCGATGTGCCACCCGGGGTAGCCGACGCCCCACGGCGATTCCCACTGCATGATGTGGCCCGGCTTGTTGCCGAACCAGAGGACGAAGTCCCCCGGGTGCCGCTTCTCGGGGTCCACGTTGACGGCCTCGCGCGCGCCGACGAGCTGGTTGTCACGGTCGAGCCGTGGCATCAGCTTGCCGTAGTCGTCGTCTTTGGACGTGTCGAAGTACAGCCCCTCCCGCGTCTGGTAGGTGAAGCCCTTCTCCTCCAACTGCCGGTTCAGGGCGATCATCTCCTCGACGTGCTCGGTCGCGCGCGGCAGCACGTCGGGGCGCCGGATGTTCAGCCGCTCCAGGTCGCGGACGAACGCCGCTTCGTAGAAGCGGGCGATCTGCCACGGGTCCTTGTTCTCGCGCCGGGCGGCGGTCTCCATCTTGTCCTCGCCGGCGTCCGCATCCGAGGTCATGTGGCCCACGTCGGTGATGTTCATGACGTGGGTGACGTCGTAGCCGTTGAAGCGCAGCGTGCGCGCGAGCAGGTCCTCGAACAGGAACGTACGAAGGTTGCCGATGTGGGCGTAGTTATAGACCGTGGGCCCGCACGTGTACATGCCGACGCGCCCCGGCGTCATGGGCTCGAACGTTTCCTTGGTCTTGGTGAGGGTGTTGTAAAGCGTAAGATCCATAAGCCTGCTTCTATGCCCGCGCCCGCAAAACGGCCGCGCGGTAGAATAGCGTCTGCTGCGCCCAGCCCGCGAACGGGCCGAACCGGTCGCGGAACGCTTCGCCGACCCGCGCGTAGGCGGCCGGCGTCAGTGATTTACCCCGCAGTTCCGGTGTGTACCACGCGCACGCCATGCGCCAGACATGGGTGTCGACCGGGATGGCATCGTCCTGATCGAGCGAGAACAGCGCGACGCAGTCGGCGATCTTCTCGCCGACCCCGAAAAAGCGCATCAGCTCGCGCTTGGCATCCGCGTGCGGGCGGCCGCGCAGCGCCGACAGTGTTTCGGGCGGCAGTTCGGCCAGCACCCCGGCCGCCTCCTCGACCCGGCGCGCCCGGAACCCCAGTCCCAGCGCGCGCAGCGCCTCCTCGTCCGCCTCGGCGAGCTGCGTTGTCGTGGGAAACGCCCACAGTGTGACCCCGCCGACACAGCCGAGCGGCTGCCCGTAGGCGCTCGCCACGCCGCGCAGCATGCCGCTGATGCGTGCGATTGGGGCGACGGACGCGCACAGGAACGAGAAAAAGCACTCGGCAGGGTCCTGGCGCAGCACACGGACGCCCGGCTGCCGTGCCCAGGCTTCCGCGAAATGCGCGTCGCGGGCGCACCAACCCTCGGCAAGCGCCGGGAAGTCCACGTCGTCGAGCCGGAGAAAGGAGCGGATAAACGCGCCGCCGTCCGGACCGTCCGCTTCCCACCACAGGCGGCCGTCGTCGGCCTGCCGCAGCTTCGCCCGCCGCCCGCCGACAGTCCCGATCCAGGACTCGTCCTCTGCCCGCGTCCAGCGGAACACCTGCCCGCTGGTCAGCGTCGCCGCGAGGTCCAGATCTTCCCGGCTCAGCCCGGCAACGCACCCGGATTCCACACGCGCATTATACCACGCGGCACTTTTGCCGGGTTTCGCACCGGAGCCTCGATAGGACCGTCGCGACAGCCGAAAAAGAACTGCCATACGTATGGCATTTGTGGCACATTAGTTGTGGGATGGCTGATCAGAGCCGGAGGGAACTGCCGTCCCGACTCCGTCTAACGACGCGCATCCCCCAACTACCGAGGAGGCCTACCGGTGCGGGAAGACGACGAAAAGGTCCGAATGATCAAACAGGGCGTGCTGGCAGACGTTTCCTGTGTGCTTGCGCGCGCGGGCGGCGCGGATATTGACGCGGAGTACGCGTTCACCGCCGCGCGCAACATCTGCAGCATCCTGTTCGCCCACCCGCACGCGCCCAGCCCGGAGATCCCCAAGCTGTTCTGGGACACGCCGCTCGGCCGCGCGGTCGGCGTCTGCTGCGGCACCCAACTGGACGAGCCGCGCGTCAAGACGACGTTGCGCATCCCCCTGTCGGTGCGCGAGCGCCTCCGCCTGGAGGCAGAAGCGCTGAACAAGTCGCTGACGGACATCATCTCGGAAAAGCTCGCGAAGTAACCTCAACGCCCGGGGTTTGTTCGTCCGCGCAGCGCCGGGGCACCATACGCCGGCATGAGCAGGCAGTCATGACCCGAAGAGCACCGGCAGGATCTGTTCGGCGCGGCCGAGGTATTCCTCCTGGAACGACGGGTCCCGCGGGTCCATCGGGTCCAGATTGACGAGGATCGTGCGGGCGCCCGCGTATGCCGCGCCGCGCACGAGATTCGAGGCGGGTGAGACGAGACCCGAAGTGCCCGCGGCGAGGAACAGGTCGCATTCGCGCAGCGCGCGGTTGACCTGCCAGGTGGCGGCGGCGGGCAGCATCTCGCCGAACAGAACCACGTCGGGGCGGAGCGGCGAGCCGCATTCGGGACAGGTGGGCACATCGTCGCCGTAGACAGTCTCGTCGGCGAAGGCGGGCAGCGAGCAGGAGGCGTTGGTGCAGCGCGTCCGAAAGGCGGAGCCGTGCAGTTCGACCACGTCCGGACTCCCCGCCCGCTGGTGCAGGCCGTCCACGTTCTGCGTCACGAGGGTGATCGAGCGCGTGCCGCTGCCCCATTGCTTCTGTACGTCGGCGATGGCGTTGTGGGCCGCATTCGGCTGAGCGCCCAGCGCTTTTTCCCGCCGCTCGTTGTACAGCTTCCAGAGCGCGGGCAGGCTGCCGGGCAGGTTCGCCGCGTCCGCGATCCAGGCGATGTTCCGGCTCTCCCAGAGACCGCCTTCGCCCCGGTAAGTCGGCAGCCCCGAGGCTACCGAGACCCCCGCCCCGGTCAGGATCACGATCTGCCGATACTTTTCCCACTCAATTGCCGTTGGCGTTGGCATGGCTTCCCCGTTCCTGGGCGCCGGTGGCGAGCGCGGAGGCCGCGAACATCTGCCGGATGACTTCCTCGGCCTCCACTTCGTCGATAGTGATGTCAGAGACGGGCAGCGTCGACAGCAGTGCCCCGGCCCGCCGGGCGCTGTCCGCGCGTGGCACCCGGAAGGTCGCATGCGTCTCGTCCGGCATCTCGAAGGCGCCGAACGGCGCGAGGGCGTCTGGGGTGACCGGCTGGGCGAACGTCAGGCGCACCAGTTTCTCATCGGAGAACCGCGTGATCAGGTCGGCGAGAGGCCCGTCGAACACCACACCCCCCTGGTCGATGATGATGACCCGCTCGCACAACTCCTTCACGTCCTGCATGTAGTGCGACGTCAGGATGATGGTGGACCGCTGCCGGGCCTGATACGCCTTCAGGAACTCACGGATGCGTACCTGCGAGACCACGTCCAGCCCGATGGTCGGCTCGTCCAGGAAGACGACCCGGGGGGCGTGGAGCAGGGCGGCGACCAGCTCGCACTTCATCCGCTCGCCGAGCGACAGTTTGCGGACCTGCGTGCCCAGGAGCGGGCCGATCTCCAGCATCTCCGACAGCTCCGCGAGCCGCTCCCGGTACGCCGCTTCGGGGATCTCGTAGATCTCCTGGAGCAGGAGGAACGACTCGGAGGCCGGCAGGTCCCACCACAACTGTTGCTTCTGCCCCATCACGAGCGCAATGTTCCGAAGGAAGTCCGGGCGGCGCTCCCACGGCGTGTACCCGAGCACGCGCGCCTCGCCCGACGTCGGGAACAGGATGCCGGACAGCATCTTGAGCGTGGTCGTCTTGCCCGCGCCGTTCGGGCCGAGGAAGCCGACCAGTTCGCCCTCCTCGATCCGCAGGTCCACGCCCTTGACGGCCGCCTTTTCCGTGTAGCGCCGGGACCAGAGGCCGCGCACGCTGCCCCACAGCCCCGGCTCCTTCTGCACGGACTGGAAGACCTTGCGCAGGTGGTTGGTTTCGATGGCAGGCATCACCCCTCCCCCCAGCCCCCTCCCCTCGGAAGGGAGGGGGAGCGACGGGTTACATGGGGGACACACCGGTTCAGGGACGTTCTCACCTCCCCCTCCCTTCCGAGGGGAGGGGGCAGGGGGGAGGGGCCAAGCTCTCCAACCGCTCGGCCAGCTTGTCCCGTTTCTCGGTCAGTTCCGCGGCCTGCTGCCTGGCTTTCGCCACGACGGCTTCGGGCGCCCGCTCGGCGAACTTGGGGTCGGACAGGCGGCCGGTCAGCCCCGCCAGGTCTTTGTCCGCCTTCTCGATCTCGGCCCGGAGGCGCGCCGCCTGCTGCGCGATCTCCTCGGGCGATGCCTGGGGGCGTGGCAGGCGCACGTCGCCGAACGGCGTCGGGGCGAGCAGGGTGTCTTCGGGACCCGGTTCGAAACGCAGCGGCGCGAAGCGGGTCAGGAACTCGATCAGGTTCGTGTTCGCCTGGGCGGTCTGCCGCGCGGCGTCCGTCGATGGTGCGAAGAACGCGTCGCCGCCCTTCTTCAGGTTGTTCTCGGACTGCAGGTTGCGGATGGCGCGCGTCACCTCCTGCACGAGCGCCCAGTCGGATTCGGCTGCCGCGTCCGGTCGTCCCACTCCGTCCTGCGGGTACGGGGCGGACATCAGGAAGTCCGTGCCCGCCCGCTCTTTCGCGCCCGGCAGCGTCTGCCAGATGGCTTCGGTCAGGTACGGCATGATCGGGTGCAGCAGGCGCAGCGTCCGCTCCAGCGTGAACCAGAGCACGTGGCGCGCTTCGCTTGAGGGATGAGGGGCCAGGGATGTGGG
>CADCTO010000413.1 GCA_902805585.1 uncultured Armatimonadota bacterium
TTCTTGCCGATCTCGACATTCTCGGCGCCCACGAACGTGGTGAACTTGTCGCCGTTGATCTTGCGGTCCAAAAGGAGGACGGGGATTCCCTTGTCGTAGGCCTTGCTGACCACGTCGGTGAGGGGGGCGGCCTCGTTGGGCGAGATCATCAGCAGGTCGATGCCCTGCTGGAGGAAGTTCTCGACATCGGCGACCTGCTTGGCGTTGTTCTGCGCTGCGTCCGCGAAGACGAGCTTGATGTTCGGGTGCTTGTCCGCGGCCGCCTGGATCTGGTCGTTCATCGCCTGGCGCCACGGCTCCCCCTTGTTGGGCTGCGACATGGCGATCAGATATTGCTTGCCGTTCGCCGCCGGCTGTCCCCCGGCCGGCGCCCCGCCGCCCCCCTCGCCGGCCTGCTGCTGCGGCTTGCACGCCGGGATCATCGCGAGCGCCGCCAGCCCCGCCGCCACCGCCGCCAGAAGTCGTGTATTCCGCTGCCGAATCATCATCCTGTCTGCCCCTTCGCTGTCCGCGTTCTGCGGCACGCTTATGATTGGCAGCCGAAACGGCGAATCCCTCCTTCCCGGCGTCCCGACCCGCGCGGAGCGCCGCCCGCGCGACAAGGAGAGTGGCGCCGGACTGACGAACTGGAACGCGAACGCGAGAAAGGCGGACCCGACCCCATGAAGACCCGCAGCGGCGCTGCCCCGGTCGAACTCATCCGGCAGGACTTCAAGGCCCTGGACGCGCAGGTGACGCTGCGCACGACCTGGCCCAACGAGGAGATCATCCTGCTCCAGTCCGTCCACGGGCACGCGCACGAGGGCCACGGCGTTTTCCGCGGGCGGGCGTTCCCCAACACCACCCTCGACGACGTGACGCGCGCCCTGCGCCTGGACCCCGAGCGCATCCGCCGGGAGCGCCAGGACCTCATCGACGGCATCGTCCGCTACGTGGACCGGACCCTGGGCGGCGACCCGCCCGCGCGGCTTCTGGACGAGGACGGCGACCCGCTCGCCGGCATCTCGACGCTGCGCTTCCTTACAGTAGACGCGGCCGACGTGCTGCGCGGCATCTACCTGGGCGGGCTGCGCGACATCTCGGAGCTGCGCGGCGAGGTCGAAAAGGCGTACGGAATCCGCATCGGCGGCGGGCGCCTGTACCACGTGGACTTCGATCGCGCCGACGCAATGGGCCTGTCCGGTGACGCGCTCGCGCACGGCGAGTGGGAGGACGAGATCGCCCGTTTCGAGGAAGAAGGCTTGATCGTGGACGCGGCCCGCGCGAACGAGCCGGGCGTCGCCTACCAGTACATCCGGCACCGCCCCGGCCCCGGCGCCTCGGACGACGCCGCCATCGTCGGGGCCGGGATGCTCTGGGGGCTGGGCGTCGCCGTCGGCGTCTTCCTGGCCGACGTGATGGACACCATCGACAAGTACGTCCCGGCCTACAGCGACCAGGACCGCGTCCTCGCCGAGCGCATCGAAGCCGGCTTCGACGACCTTAAGTTCGGGCCGGCCGAAGCCCGGACCCTGACGTTTCTTTCCGCCGGCTCCGACGACCCGGACGTGGAAACGCCGGACAGCTCGCTGCGGCACATGCTCGCCGTGGACCGCATGAAGGACCTGTGCCTGATCGAGGCGCACCTGCTGGCCGTGCAGGGCCTGCCGGTCCCGCGCCTGCGGATGAGCCGCGGCCGCCTTTCGACCACGGAGTTCTACGCCTACCTGCGCGCCCGCGCCGACGCGCTCCCGTCCCCGTAGCGGAGCGCCCTGACTTTTTCTACTTCTTCCTTTTCCCGATAACGGTTCTGAACTTGTCGCGCCGGAACTTCTCCCGGTCGAAATAGGCGTCCAGCAGGATGATGTTGACGGCGGCGTCGAGTTCGGTGCCCCCGAACGCGTCCACCCGGTCGTTCCAGAGGGAGACGTCCTCCGCGGTCAGCTGCTTCAGGCGGGCCAGATACTTCTTGCCGCGCTCGGCACTGTACTGGTGCCCCTCGTAAAGGGCGTCCACCGGGATGAGGACGAGGGGAACCGCGTACGCCGGCCCTCCGTCATAGACCGTAGTGGCGTTTTGTCCGATCTCCTTCTTCCGCAGGGCTTCAAACGCATCCTGCCAGGCCCTGGCTTCAAACGGCGGCATGGTCTGGGCGCGCCGGAAGAGGCTGTCCGCGGTCCGGGCGTTCCACGCGAGATCGTCGAAAGCCAGGCTCACGCGCGTCACGAAATAGGTGCGGCACGCCTGTTTCGCAAGCTCCCCGTCGAGCTTCGTGTCCATGATCCGCTCCAGCTCGGCGACCCACCGGTCGAGGTCTTCCGCGGGCGTGGCTTCCAGACGCCTGGTCGCCTTTGTCACATAATCCACGCTGATCGTGACGCCGGGTCCCCCGGGGAGCAGCGGCACTCCGCCCGGCGGCTGGATCTTGCCCAGGTCGTTCGGCGTGGGCTGGTCGTCTTTCTGAGCGACATTGATGCCCGCGGCGAGGCGCAGATCCCGCGTCGCCGCATCGCCGCCGCCCCGAGGCTCCTGTGCCACGACCCGCCACGGCACGACGAGGCCGCATCCGATCACCGTCAGCAGGGCGCCGAAGAACGCCCATCTTTGTGAGCGCAGAACTGCAATCTGTTCGAGCATCTCCAGTCTCCTTTCGAGCAGCATCCCGGACTCCAGAATGCCGGCCGCACCCAGGCCGGCCAGCGCCGGGGCCCGCCCGGCCGTGAGGTCCACCAGCATCTGCGCGTACGCACCGACACGAGCGCCCGTGACGCGCAGCGTCAGTTCATCGCTGGCAGCCTCCTGCGCCAGCCTCGCTTCGCGGTAGGCCAGCCACACCAGCGGATGGAAGAAGAGCAGGCAGCGGACCAGCGTCGGCAGCCAGGCCCACAGCAGGTCCCGGCGCCGGGCGTGCGCGAGTTCATGGCCGAGGACCAGTCTCCGCTCTTCGGGGCTCATCGGCAGATCCCGGGGCAGGAGTACGGCGGGCCGGAGCGCCCCGATCAGAAGCGGCATCGGGCCGTTGTAGGTGAGCACGGCCGGGACCCGGCGCAGGCCGAGCAGCCCCGCCATCTCCTGTATCTCCCGGAGCAGGCCCGGGTCCTCCACCAGAGCCGCGCCCCGGCGCAGCGCCTCCGTTCGCCGCCAGGCGGCTGCCAGCCCGAAGAGTCCCAGGGTGACGCCTGCGAACCAGAGGAACTGGATCGCACGGACGAGGTTCGCCGCGACGTGCGGTGATCCCGCGGTAGACGGAGTTGCGGGGCGTCTGAGGGTGTCGGAAAGAGCGCGGGAGCGCGGCGGCGGCAGAGGCGTTGTCCGGGTCAGCGGCGACGGGGCTACCGCAGCACGGGCGGGCAGCAGCGGCAAGTCCAGCGGCGCGGTCCAGAAGAGCGCGGTCAGGAGCTTCAGGAAGGCCAGGCGCCAGAGCCAGCAGCGGGTGTTCGCCGGCAACCCGCGCAGCAGGCGGCAGAGAAGCCAGACCCCGGCCACCGCCAGCGCGCCCTGCCACGACGCCCGCCAGAGGGCTTCCGCCCACCCGTGGCTCATCGCTCCTCTCCTTCCTGTCGCTCTTGCAGGTCGCGGACCCGCTGCCGCAGCCGCTCGGCCTCTGCGTCCGTAAGCCGGGCTTCCTCGGCGAGGTACGCCACGAACGGCTCCAGCGAACCCCCCAGCGCCTGCTGCACGAAGCTGCGCACCAGGTCCTGCATCAGTTGGGGCTTCGTCTGCACGGGCGAGTAGTGGTAGACGCCGTTGATCGACTCGCGCTGGAGGTAGCCCTTCTCCCGCAGCCGTTCCATCACGTTAAGGGCTGTCGTTCGGGTCAGACCCCGGCTCTCGGCCAGGTACTCGGCGACCTGGCGGACCGTTACGGGGTGGTGGTCCTGCGCGTAGCGCAACACTTCCAGTTGTCCCTCCCCCAGCCTCTCTCGCCTTCGCATGGGCCCCTCCTCCTGACGACTCGGATCGTCACGCGCTTCGTTATACCGCCTGACGACTCAGATCGTCAAGGGCCACGGGAAAATTCTGGTATTCAGGAGGAACTGTTGTTTAGCCACATGGCGCCTGCGGCTTTTATGACACGGGCGCCGCCCTGCGGTTCTTTGGCAAGCAGGCAGGCATGAAACGGGCTGCGGGCGTGAGCGGCGGGGCACAGGTGGGGGAGGTACACTGCGAACGTGAGACGACGAGCCGCGCGGCTCGTCGTCGGGTGAACGTGCCGGCCGGCGGGAACACCTGCTCTGACCGTGGAAGTGTTCCGCTTTTCCCGCCCCGCACTTGCGAGTTACTGGGCCAGTTCGTCCATCAGGTCCTGCACGCGCTTTTTGGCCGCGTCGGAGCCTTCCGTGTCCAGCGTGTAGGTCGTGGCGGCGCCGTCCGGGCCTGCCGTCGCGACCAGGCGGTCGCCATCCCGGGCCTCGGGCGGCAGGGCGGATTTGGGGACGTGCTGCTCCTGCGTGCCGTCCTCGTCGTCTTCAGGGAGCACCACCGCCACGTCGCCCTCGATCCGGTCCAGGTACCAGCGCGTCGTCTTCTTCTCTTCGGTGCTCATTCTCCGCCCCTCCGGCTCCGGCGGCGTTTGGGCGGCCCGTTGCCCGGCTCCGGCGCGTCCGCCGACTTGCCCAGCGCCGCGACCATGTAGCGCTCGCCGTCGGTCGTCACGACGATCGTGCCCTGCGTGTCCGTGCGCCACACGCGCGCGTTCGCCCGCTCCAGCGCAGCCAGCGTCTCGGGATGCGGGTGCCCGTACTCGTTGCCGACCCCGCACGAGATGACGGCCTCCCTGGGCTGGACCCGCGCCATGAACGGGTCGTCGGTCCCGTTGCGGCTGCCGTGGTGGGCGACCTTGTAGATGTCGGCGCGGATGTCCTCGCCGCCGGGGTACAGCCGCTTCTCGCGCTCCTCCTCCTCCATGTCGCCCGTGAACAAAAAGCGCACATCCCCGACCGTCACCAGACACACGATGCTGTTGTTGTTCGGGTCACTGTCGGTGTTCTTCAAAAGCGGCGCCCGCGGCTCCAGCAGGCGCAGCGTCACCCCGTCGCCCAGATCGCGGCTTGCGCCGGCCAGACCGCGCGACACGAGGGTCAATTTGACGCGGTGCTGCTTGATGGCCTTCAGCATCCGCTCCTGGCCGGGGCTTCCCGTGACCAGTCCCACGTCCAGGACCTCGGTGGTCGGAACGGCCGCGAGCACCTGGGGAACGTTGCCGAAATGATCCAGGTGCGGGTGGGAAACGATCAACAGATCGAGCCGGCGGACCCCCCGGTCTCTCAGCGCATTCAATAGCGCCTCACGCCCCTCGGCCGCCCCGGTGTCGATAAGGATGTTCTTGCCGGAAGCTGTCTGGAGCAGCTCCGCATCCCCCTGTCCCACGTCGAGGTACGACACGGTGAGCGCCGTATCCCCGCCGAGTGCGGGCGCGTCGGGCGCCCCGCGGTCCTCGGCGTTCCTGCACCCCGGCAGGAACAGGACCGTCCACAGCAGCGCAACGAGCGCCAGGGGAGAAAAGCGCGCGCCCCGCGCACGCGCATCGAAAATCGGTTTCATACGTGCTTCTGTATCCGCCGCCGGGGGGAGAATCTCCTCCCGGCAGAGGCGCGGGCGGCCCTCACCCCCTTCCCCTCTCCCTTGGCTTCCGCTTCGCGGGGAGAGGAGTGCCTGGGGCACGGCTCGACTGCTGCTGCGCGCCGGGGCGATTCCTTTGGGTCCCGTCC
>CADCTO010000414.1 GCA_902805585.1 uncultured Armatimonadota bacterium
CGTCTCCTACCGGGACGGCTGAGCCAACCCCTACCAATGCGCCCACGGGGACGACCGCGCCGACCGCTACGGAAGCGGCCACGGAAGCCCCCACCGCGACCTCGGCCGCTACTACGGATACGGCGGCGACGGCGGAGCCAAACCCGGCGAGGCCGCAGGGCGTTGCGGAGCTGGGAGGCAAGCTGCTCATGCCGCGCGGTGGGGATACCTGGCTTTACCGTCCGCGCACGGGAGAGACGCGGCTGCTGCTCGCGGATACGTCCGACGCACGCTGGTCGCCCGATGGCAGCGAGATCGCATTCGTGCGCGCGGATGGTCTCTATCTGGCGGACGGCGAGGGCGAAAACGAGCGGCGGATCCACGAGGACTCCAACCTGGCCCGGCCTGTCTGGTCGCCCGACGGGGTAAGGATCGCCTTTACACGCACTCAGCCGGGGATGCATCTCCGCGGCGATGTGCTCGTCTGGGAGCGCAACGGCGGCGATGTGCGGCAGGTGGCACGCGGGGTCAACCCCGCCTGGGCACCGGACAGCAAGCGCATCGCCTACGTGACGGAGCCGGCGGGCCAGCCACGCCGCAACCAGCTGCGGCTTGTGAGCTGGGAGGGTCAGAACGACTGGCCCCTCGTCAGGGATCTCCCGCCGGACCTTCCGGCGATCGGCGTTCCAGGCAGTGGGGTGACACGCGCCAATTACGAGCACATCATGGAACAACCCTTCTGGGACGCCGAGGGTCAGTATGTGTATGTCGCCAGCTTCGTGATCTACCAGGCGCTCTCTGACTTCTTTATCTGGGAGCGTGCCGACGCAACGAACGGCGGGTCGACGTTCCTGGGCGAGCTGTGGGGGTCGCGCTCCCACCCGTCACCTGACCGGCGTGCGGCGCTCTTCGAGGGCAGCAGCGCACGCGGCGACACGTGGTTCGTGGCGCGTGCCCTGGAAGGACCGGACGAGGAGTGGCGCTGGGCTGAGGTCGAGCGCGGCTCGCTTGCACTCGCACCGGCGTGGGCGCCGGATGGCACCGCCGTGGCCTATTTCGCGTGCGTACTCGAGCCCATGCCCGGAGCGTGCGACTTACGCCTGCTCACGCCCGACGGCGCCGAGACGCTAATCCCGGGCGTGGCAGGGAATGTGGGGGAACTGCCGCCAACCCCGTCGCTCGACTGGAGTCGCGGTGAGTGAGGCACCGCTGCGCGTGCTGATGCTCGCGCGCGCGGTCTATCCACTGCACGGTTTCGGCGGCATTGAACGGCACGTCTTTCACCTCACGACGCACCTGCTGCGGCTTGGCGTCGACATAACCCTTGCGGTGGGGCAGACGGCTGAGGAGCTGTCCGACAGCGTTGCGGCAGAGCGAATCTCGGATGCCGCGGAAATGGCGCGGTCTCCCCGCTTTCGCGTGCGCCAGCTGCGCTACGACATGACCTCGCCCTGGCTGCGGCCCAACAGCATCCTCGGGCGCCAGATCAATTACCCCGTCTTCTCGCTGCGCGAGGCTCAGCTTGCTCGCGCCGGTATCCTCGCAGGCGCCGTGGATATCGTCCACGCCAAGGGGCTGTGCGCCTGGGGCTTTTCGCT
>CADCTO010000415.1 GCA_902805585.1 uncultured Armatimonadota bacterium
GAGGATGCGGAACGCGTGCGGCTCTTCGCGGAGAGGCCGCACTGCACCGCCGTGCCGCTTCTGCTCAACGTTTTCGAGAGCAACGGCCCCCTGCTGGCGCTGTGTGAAGCGCTCGGTCTCGCCGCCGTCGCCCGCCGTCCCCTGGGCATTGTACTGGTCGGGAACATAGGTAACACTTCGGACCGGCGACATGGGTAACACCCGGAGCCTACCCAGTACCGGCGGTTTCCCTGCCACGCGACGCTTCTCCTCTTTGCGCCCCGTTTTGCGCCCCGTCAGCCGCGCACGGTGCCGTCCTTCTCGTCGAAGCGGGCCAGAGCCGTGTCGCAGAAGTAGATGCCCCACAAGCCTTCGTCCATCTCCTCCAGGCCGATGTACTCCCCGGCCAGGGCCTCGCCGATGTGCTTCTGCCAGCCCTTGAGGCGGAACGTGCCCGCGCCGCTGACAAGCCGCACCACGAAGTGTGACGGGTACTCGGGCTCGGGCAGGCGCGCGGGGAAAGGGCGCGGGGAGGGCGCGTACAGCGACGCGGGCGTCCTCTGGCCCAGCGCCTCGTGCGGACGCTCGCCGTTGAACTCGGCCCGGAACGCGTCGAAGCGCTCCTGCTGCGCCGCCCGGTCCTTCTGCCCCGGCTTGGTCGCTTCCTCCTTGAGGGTCTTGTGCATCCGTTCGTGCCGCCCGTTCTGCTGCGGCTTCCCCGGCTCGATCCTCTGGTGGGCGATGCCCAGCCGCATCCACCACACCGACAGGCGTGACAGGCCCCGCAGCCCCGTCGTGGCAAACGGCGCCCCGTTGTCGGTGCGCATCGCCGCGGGGAGCCCGCACTCCCGGAACAGCCGCTCGAAAGTGGCCCTCGCCCCCGATGTCTGGGTAGACAGATAGGCGTCCACCGCCAGCAGGTACCGGGAGCACGCGTCGCTGACCGTCAGCGGGAAGCAGTACAGCCCGTCGCCGGTCTTGAACTGGCCCTTGAAGTCGGCGCACCAGACCCGGTTGGGTTCCTCCGCCTGTAGCGGTGTCGCCCCCGGGTGCGGCCAGCCTCGCCGGCGCTTCCGCTTGGTGAGCCCCTGCCGGGCGAACAGCGCCCCGGCCGTGGAAGGGGCGGGCAGCGCCACGTCGGGATGACGCGCGCGCAGGTAAGCCAGCAGCTTCTTGGGACCCCAGGAGGGGCGCGCCCGCTTGGCCGCGAGCAGCAGCTCCTGGGTCTGTTCCCCCGTCCGGTGCGGGCA
Source organism: uncultured Armatimonadota bacterium (assembly GCA_902805585.1). Lineage (GTDB taxonomy): Bacteria > Armatimonadota > Armatimonadia > Armatimonadales > Armatimonadaceae > CADCTO01. The sequence goes on from CADCTO010000415.1 coordinate 1,230, forward strand.
CCGGTGGGGCGCGCGGCTCTGGTCCTTGAGCCCCTCCGGCCCCGCCTCCTCAAAGCGCGCTGCCCATTTGTAGCCGGTCCTGCGGCTGACGCCGAAGTGCTGGCACAACTCGGTCATGGTGAAGCGCCCGTCCAGGTACAGCGCCACCAGTTTCGCTCGCTCTTGCATAGGTGCAGTCTCTTTCCAGGGCATGGCCATCCTCCATGCCCTTGTGAGGGGAAACTGTTACCTATGTTGCCGGTCTGTCCCGTTACCTATCTGCCCGGTTCGTACACATGGGCCTTCTCACCGGCAAATTCACCGCCGACTCCACGTTCCCGGAAAACGACATGCGCCGACGCTTCG
>CADCTO010000416.1 GCA_902805585.1 uncultured Armatimonadota bacterium
CTCCGTCTTCAACCCGCACCGGGTCCGGGTGCGCGCCTACGAGGTGACCGTCGAGCCGGGCGGCGCGGACGGCGCAGAGGACCCCGCGGTCGAGACGTATCCGGTGACGGTGGAGGAGGATGTCGTGGTCCTCCATCTGGACCGGTAAGGGGGACCGTCACACAGCAGGCAGCTCAGGAGTGGTAGACCGAGCTTCGCTGAGCCGCCCCGTGTCAGAAACGGTTGATCAATCGGACGATGCCTGCCGGCCCTGGCTGAGCAGGAACCCCAGCCCTTCGCGCCACCAGTGCGCGCCCGCCGCGTCGTAGGCGATGTCGTTGTGGCCGACGCCCGGCAGCACCCACAGGCGCTTGGGTCCGGAATACCCCTCGAATAGTTTCCGGCCTAGGGCGGCGGGGACGACCTCGTCCTCGTCGGCCAGCACGAACGCGACGGGGCCGGCATAGCCCCTGAGGTGCGCGTCCGAAGGGTAGCGCTCGCGCAGGAGCCAGCGCACCGGCAGGAAGGGGTAGTGGTGCCGTGCCACGTCCGAAAGGTTGTTGAAGGGCGTGATCAGCAGGAGGCCGGCGACCCGGTCCGGCCTCTGCTTCGCCACGGCGCAGGCGACGGCGGCGCCGAGGGACTCGCCCGTCAGGAAGACCGGTTCGGGGTCTTGCTCCCACAGCCCGTCCACCGCCTCGACCGCCAGACGCACGATGTCGCTCTCGGCTGGCGTGCCCGGCCTCGCCCCGTAGCCGGGGTACTCGAACAGGTACAGGTCCCAGTCCGCGCCGCCGCCCGAGACGCGCAGCAGGTCCGCGAAATACGTGCGGTGGAGCGCATAGCCGGCGTTGCCGTGGAAGAGGACCATGCGGCGGCGCCCGGCCGGAAGCCCCGGGGCGGTCGGCCGGCCCGGCGGGCGTGCCGCCGTGGCCGCGCGCCAACCGTGCAGCCGACCCGCCTCGTCCCGCCACGGGCTCAGGGACGTGCCCCGGGCCTGCCGCAGGAGCGCGTCCTCGGGCGCGCGGGTCGGGTAGTAGATGAGTCGGCGCTGGAAAGCGAGCAGCATCAGGCAGAACCCCACGTACACCAGAAGGCCCACGCGCAGGACCTTGAGCACTGTCGCCACGCGCCGGTTTGGGGGTCGAAAACGTCTCACCGGGTAATGGTCCTATCCAGAGCGCACAAGGGCGAGACGAAGCCCCGGGCGGTATCACTATGGATCAGTGTCGCCGTTATTTCCTTCTCATGGACCGTGGGGCGTCGCTTTCTACGGTCCGTCCGCTCCAGCGGACGGTCTGCACGCTTCGGCCCGCCCGGGCCGCCGCCACTCCGGAACCGGGCGGCAGCGACGCGGCGAGTTGAGGGGCGATATCTCGATGACGAAGCGGTAGCACCGGTTATTTACTGGTGGCCGACGACGGGGTGCGGCACGTACGGCGCTTCCAGGTGGGCGACTTCGTCGGCGGTCAGCTTCACGGACAGGGCGCCGACGGCGTCCTCCAGGTGGCTGGTCTTGGTCGCGCCGATGATGGGCGCCGTCACCGGCTCCTTCTGCAGCAGCCAGGCGAGCGCGATGTGCACGCGCGGCACCCCCCGCTTCCGCGCCAGTTCCGCTACCCGCTCCACGACCGCCCGGTCGGTCTCGGCCGTCGCGTCGTATTTGCTTCGGGCGATCTGGTCGGTTTCGGAGCGGGCGGTCTTCTCCGCCGCCGCGAAGTCCCGCGTCAGCCGTCCGGAGGCGAGGGGGCTGTAGGGGATCACCCCGATCCCCTCCGCGCGGCAGAGCGGCAGCATCTCGCGCTCCTCCTCGCGGTAGATGAGGTTGAGGTGGTCCTGCATCGAGACGAAGCGGGTCCAGCCGTGCCGCTCGGCGACGTGCAGCGCCTTGTGGAACTGCCACGCCCACATGGCGGAGGCGCCCAGGTAGCGCGCCTTGCCCGCTCGCACCACGTTGTGGAGCGCCTCCATCGTCTCCTCGATGGGCGTGTCGTAGTCCCAGCGGTGGATCTGGTAGAGGTCCACGTAGTCGGTGCCGAGGCGGCGCAGGCTGTGGTCGATCTCCGAAAGGATCGCCTTGCGCGACAGCCCCGCGCCGTTGGGCCCCTCGCGCATCTTGCCGTGCACCTTGGTGGCGATGACGACCTCATCCCGGCCGGCTGCGAACTCCTTCAGAGCGCGGCCGAGGTACTCCTCGCTGGTGCCCGCGGAGTAGACGTTGGCCGTGTCGAAGAAGTTGATCCCGAGTTCGAGGGCTTTCCCGATTACCGGCCGGCTGTCTTCCTCGCTGAGCACCCACTTGTGGAACCCGCGCTCCGCGTCCCCGAACCCCATGCAGCCGAGGCAGATCCGGGACACGTCCATCCCGGTGTTCCCCAGCTTCGCGTATTCCATAGGTGCTTTCTTTCCTTTTACGTGCCTTCGAACCGACTGTCGAGGGCCGAAGCCTCGCCCGGTCCCGCCGCGCTCACGCCGGTCTGGTTTTGCTTTTCTATGCCTTGGACGGTGCCTGGTATTGTTCGTCGCCGACGTGTTCCATCCAGTCTACCACCTTGCCGCCCTGTGCTTCCTGGACGGCGATGTGCGTCATGGCGGTGGTGGGCGAGGCGCCGTGCCAGTGCTTCTCGCCCGGCGGGAACCAGACCACGTCGCCGGCCCGGATCTCCTCGACGGGGCCGCCCTCGCGCTGGGCCCACCCGAGCCCGGCGGTCACGACCAACGTCTGGCCCAGCGGGTGGGTGTGCCAGGCGGTGCGGGCGCCCGGCTCGAAGGTGACGCTGGCGCCCGCCGCACGCGCCGGAGCGGGTGCTTCGAACAGCGGGTCGATGCGGACGGTGCCGGTGAACCACTCGGCGGGGCCTTTGCCGGATGGCCGCGAACCGATTCGTTTGATTTCCATGTGGGGCTCCTTGCTTCGGGTTGGTGCGGCGTTGGCCGACGCGTGCAGAACCGCCGCCGGGGCGACGAACGCGGCGGCAGCGCCGGTTTTCAGGAAATGACGGCGGGAGAAGAGCATACGGATCGAAACCTCCTTACGGGCACAGCAGCGTCTTGATGGCGCGCCGCTCGTCCATGGCGCGGTAGCCCTCGGCCACCTGGTCGAGCGGCAGCGTCAGGTCGAAGACCCTGCCGGGGTCGATGCTCTCGCTCAGCACCAGGTCGATCAGGTGGGGCAGGTAGCGGCGCACCGGGGCGGGGCCGCCGTGCAGGTGCACCCCGGAGAAGAACAGCTCCATGCCGGGGATCTCCACCCCGTGGGTCACCCCGACGAAGCCGACGTGCCCGCCGGGGCGGGCGGAGCGGATGGACTGCATCATCGACTCCTGCGTGCCGACCGCCTCGATGACCGAATGCGCGCCCAGTCCGCCGGTCATCTCCTTGATGCGTTCCACGCCCTCGTCGCCGCGCTCGGTCACGATGTCGGTCGCGCCGAACTCCAGGGCAAGCTTTTGTCGCGCCTCGTGGCGGCTCATCATGATGATGCGCTCGGCGCCCATCTGCTTGGCGGAGAGCACGCCAAGGAGGCCGACCGCGCCGTCGCCCACGACCGCGACCGTGTGGCCCGGCCGCACGTTGGCCGCGTCGGCGGCGAACCAGCCGGTCCCGAGCACATCGGAGGTCGCCAGCAGCCCCGGGACCATGTCGTCGGGCGGCATCTCCGGCGTGGCGACCAGCGTGCCGTCGGCAAGCGGGACGCGCAGGTAGGGCGCCTGCGCGCCTTCATTTCCCATAAGCCGGGCGTCCACGCACCGGCTCTGGTAGCCCGCCCGGCAGATGGGGCAGGTGTTGTCCGAAGCGAAGAACGAGCCGACCACGAACTGGCCGGGCTTGACGTTTGTCACTTCGCGCCCGACTTCTTCAACGACCCCGCAGTATTCGTGGCCCATCGGCTGGGGCTGCGGGAACGTATCGGCGCCGCGGTAGGGCCACAGGTCGGAGCCGCACACGCAGGTGGCCGAGAGCCGGAGGATGGCGTCGGTCGGCTCGATGATTTTCGGGTCGTCGCGCTCCTCGAAGCGGACGTCGCCCGGGCCGTATAGGACTGCTCCTCGCATGGTTACTTCCTTTCGTCGCTTCTCGTTACTTCCCGGGAGCCGGGGGCGCTTCCTCGAAGACGCGTCGGGCGATCGGCAGGGCCGAATTCGCCGTGGGCCATCCCGAATAGAAAGCGAGGTGGGTGATCAGCTCGATCAACTCTTCCTTGCTCACGCCGTTGTCGAGCGCCTTTTTGAGATGGAAGGGCAGCTCGTTCGTCCGGTAGCCGGCGACGAGCGCGGCGACGGTGATGAGGCTTCGGTCCCGCGGGCTGAGGCCGGGGCGCTTCCACACGTCACCAAACAGTACCTCATCCGTATACTCGGCGAGCGCCGGCGCGATGTCGCCGAACGCTTTGCGCGCGTCGCTGGGTGTCCCGGTGGGTGTCTCTTCTGACATTGCACTGCTCCTTGTGGCGGACTGATACTGTTCGTCGCTGACCTTCTCCATCCAGGTGACGACCTGGCCACCCTGCCGCTCGTGGATGGCGGTGTGGGTCATGGCGGTGGTGGGCGCGGCGCCGTGCCAGTGTTTCACGCCGGCCGGGATGCGGACCACGTCCCCGGGCCGGATCTCCTGCGCGGCGCCTCCCCAGTGCTGCACGCGGCCGACGCCCGCCGTCACGACGAGCGTCTGGCCGCGCGGGTGCGAGTGCCACGCCGTACGTGCGCCGGGCTCGAACGTGACGGAAGCGCCGCCGGCGTCCGAGGCACCCTCCGGGTCGAAGAGCGGGTCGATGCGCACGGAGCCCGTGAAGTTCTCGGCCGGTCCCTTCTGCGACGACCGGGAGCCGCTCCGCACGACCGTGACCGCCATCGCGTTCGGTGTCGTTCGTGCCTGTGCCGTCTGGGCGGTCGCCTCCCGGTTCGCGAGCAGGGCCGCCGCGGTGAGAAGCGTGAGCGAAAGGATCGCTTTCGCGGTGGACTGGTTCATTTCCGTACCTCCGATCCCGGAATCTGTGCGTGCGCCTCGTTCACCGGGCGGATGCGCTCGCCGCTGCCAACCACCAATGCGGCGAGAGCGAGCAGCGCCGTACCACCTGTCAACGTTGCGCCTATGGAGAGATGGTCCAGAAGAAAGCCGCCGAGCGCCGCCCCCAGCATGATCGAAAGCTGGATGGCTCCCACCATCAGCCCGCCGCCACTCTCCGGTTCGTCGCGGATGCCTTTCGTCAGCCAGGTGGACCAGCACACCGGAATGGCCGAGTTCAGCGTCCCCCAAACAACCAGCGTCGGCGCGACCGCCCACAGGGAATGCCCCACCAGAAGCAGGCAGAGCGTGGCCGCGGCGAGTGCCACGGGCAGCCAGCGGAGCAGCGCGTAGAGATGCTTCTTCAGCAAGGCGCCTGCTCCGTAGGTCCCGACGAACCCGGCAAGCCCCAGCCCCAGGAGCAGCAGAGAGAGCTGCGGCACGCTCACTTTCGTGACGCCTTCCAGGAAGGGCCGGAAGTACGTGAAGCTGGCGAAAGCGCCCGAAAAGGTGAGCATCACCCCGGCCATCGCGAAGGCGACGTTCCGCCGCTTCAGCAAGCCGACGAGCTTGCTCACCGGATTCGCCGCCTGGGGCTGCATCTGGGGGAGGCTGGACCACTGCCAGACCAGATTCAGCAGGGTGATCGGGACCAATCCCCAGAAGACGCCGCGCCAACCGATGACGCCCCCGAGGTAGCT
>CADCTO010000417.1 GCA_902805585.1 uncultured Armatimonadota bacterium
GGTGGCGGGGCCCGGGACGTACAAGAACACCTCGCCCTGGCGGCAGCGGAACGTCTCCTCCTTGCCGGGCTCGCCGCCCACGGGCGGGTGCCGGTGCTCCGGGCAGGTCTGGCGCGGGAACAGGACCAGCTCCTTGGCGCACACGCGGTCCGTGTTGACGTAGGTGAGCAGCACCAGGCCCTGCCGCCCGAAGTCCGACAGCCCGAAGTCGGCGACTTCGATCCGCTCCTGCTCCTCGGGCGTCAGCACCACGCCGGCGCGGCCGAAGTAGCCGCGCGCCTGCTCGCGTGCCCGCGCGAGTTCATGAGCCGTGATCATGCCCCGATTGTAGCGCGCCGCCCGGCGCGTTGTCAACGCGGACTCCCCCCGGGACGCGCATCTCGTATAAATCGGTCAATTTTATCGGGAAACTTTGACAAGCGCGGCGCGGCGCGCTATAATGATGGTGCGAGGCCGCAAGTTCGTCAGGAACGGCGGCTTTTTTCACGGCACAGGAAGGCGGAGCGGTACCCCTCATGGCGGACGACGTGGTGACAGCAGAGACCGGGCACGCGGGCGGCGGCGGCGGGGACGTGTTCGATGTGACCATCATCGGCGGCGGGCCCACGGGGCTGTTCGCGGCGTTCTACGCGGGCATGCGGCAGATGAAGACCAAGATCATCGACTCGCTCCCGCAGCTCGGCGGGCAGCTGGCGGCCCTGTACCCCGAAAAGTACATCTACGACGTGGGCGGCTTTCCGAGGATCCTGGCCAAGGACCTGGTCGCCACGATGAGCGAGCAGGCGCTGCAGTACGAGCCGACGGTCTGCCTCGACGAGAAGGTGACGGGTCTGACCCCCGACGGCGACGGGATCGTCACGCTCACCACGGATAAGGGCGTCCACCGGTCGCGCACGGTCGTGATCGCGGCGGGCGTGGGCGCGTTCCTGCCGCGCAAGATGGACGTGCCGCGCGTCGACGAACTGGTCGGCAAGGGCATCCAGTATTTCGTGACCGAGACCGCGCACCTTGCCGGCAAGCGCATCGTGATCGTCGGCGGGGGCGACTCGGCCTTCGACTGGGCGCTCGGCCTGCACGAGAAGGCCGCCTCCTGCATGCTCATCCACCGCTCCGACAAGTTCCGGGCGCACGAGGACACCATCCTGAAGGTGCTCCAGTCGCCCGTCGACGTGCGGCGCTTCCACGAGCTGAAGGCCGTCCACGGTGAGGACCGGCTCGAAGGCGTCACCATCTTCGACAACCGGACGGGCGAAGAGTTTTACGTCGAGTGCGACAGCCTGCTCCTCAACATCGGCTTCCTGACCAACCTCGGGCCGATCAAAGAGTGGGGGCTGGAGATCGACAAGAACGCGGTCCGGGTCAACTCCACCATGCAGACGAACCTGCCCGGCGTCTACGCGGCGGGCGACATCTGCACCTACGTCGGCAAACTCAAGCTGATCGCCACGGGCGTCGGCGAGGCGGGAACGGCCGCCAACTTCGCCAAGACGTTCATCGACCCCGCCGCCAAGGCCTTCCCGGGCCACTCCTCCGACATGAAGTGATCGTGCGCCGCCGGCTCCCGTGCCGGGCGG
>CADCTO010000418.1 GCA_902805585.1 uncultured Armatimonadota bacterium
GAGGATGCGCCGCGTTTCGCCGTATTGGGTGTGTACGGTAGCAAACGACGAACCACGAGAAGGTGCAGGTGTCTATGAGAAGCCGAATCGGCTTTCCGGCGATGAGCCGCAGAACGTTTCTGGCCGGCGCCGCGCTCGGCGGCGTGGTCGCGAGTTTGTTATCCGGCTGCGTTTCCGGGCCGCCCGCATCCGCACAGGAGAAAAAGAAAAAAGTGACCGCTCCGCAAAACACGCCGCCGGCCCCCGCGCCGCCCGGCAAAGAGATCGCCGTTCTCGCCAACGGCTGCTTCTGGTGCACCGAAGCCATCTTCACCGACCTGAAGGGCGTGGAGAAGGTCGAATCCGGCTACACCGGCGGGCAGGTGAAGAACCCGACCTACGAGCAGGTCTGCACCGGCAGGACCGGGCACGCCGAGGCGATCCGCATCGTCTTCGATCCGAAGGCGATCTCGTACCACGACCTGCTCTCGATCTTCTTCGCCACGCACGACCCGACGACGCTGAACCGGCAGGGTGCGGACGTCGGTACGCAGTACCGCTCGGCCATTTTTTATCAGAGCCCCGAGCAGAAGGCGACGGCCGAGAAAGTGATCCGGGAGGTCGAGCAGGCGCGGCTTTACAAAGACCCGATCGTGACGCAGGTCGTGGCGGCCTCGGAATACTACCCGGCCGAGGACTACCACCGCGACTACTTCGCGCGCAACCCCAATGCGGGCTATTGCCGCGCCGTCATCGCGCCCAAGGTGGCCAAATTCCGGGACAAGTACCGTGAAAAGCTGAAGCGCTAGGCGGGGACGGGGTGTAGACGCTGCCCGGCCGGACGCTCTAAGGAGCGCCCGGCCGGGCAATCGCGTTTCTGTCGCTGCTACCAGCGCTCGGCGCCCAGAAGTTTCCGTCCCAGCGGCGACAGCTCGGCCGGCGGGAAGCGCCGCTCCCGGCCCTTGTACTTTTCAGGGATGTCCTTTTCCCAGTAGGACGGCGCGCGACGCTCGCGCCAGCATGCGACGCGCTCCTCGCGCTGTGCTTCGTCGTCGCCGGCCGGGGACATCGTGATGTACTGGGCGAGGCGGGGGCGGGTGCCTTCGTTTCGGCCGTTGCCGTGGGCAAGCAGGCGGTCCCAGATCACCAGGTCGCCCGCGCGCATCGGGATCGGCGTGACTTCATAGCCTGCCGGCAGGCGCGACCGGTCGGGGGCGCGCGGGTTGCGGTCCTCCGGCTGCGCGGCGATCCAGGCTTCCAGTTCCTTGTGGAACCTGGGGATGCACTGGAAGCCGCCCTTCTCCGCCGTCGTATCCTCCAGCGCGAGTACCCCCTGCACGCCCAGGCGCTGCGGCAGCGGTTTGGACGTGTCCAGGTCCCAGTGCACGAACCCGGCGTCGTTGTAGTAGGGGTAGGCGGGATCGATGGGCGCTTTCATCCCGGCGCGGTCCAGCGAGACCCACAGCTTCTCCGTACCCAGGATATCCACGAACGCCTGGTACAGGCGGGGGTGCTGCCGGTTGTCCCACAGCGCCTGGTGCTGGTGGATGTGCACGATGGCGCCCCGCCGGTCCGGCGGGTACCACGTCGTCCGGTCGTCGGGGTCCATCTCCAGGAACTCCCAGACCGCCTCTATTACCGCGCAGAGGTTCTCCGGCGGCACCGCATCGGGTACCACCACGTAGCCGTTCCGGTGGAAGAACTCCACGTCCTGTTCGCTCAATACGTCGAATGCCATGACTGCTGCCTCATTCCTCGTTCGCGGAAAGTGTGCGGCGCGGAGTCGCCGCCTGCCGGCTTGCCGGGCTCAGGAGCGTGACGACGGAGCGCGTTCCCAGATCGACGGTGAGCCGGCCGTTCCTGTCGACGCGCAGCGGGGCGCCGGCGGTTTTGCGCTGCGCGGCGGCGTCGCTGCGGACGACGGAAACGGTCGCGCCGGGCGGGAGCCCGGATACGATCGCCTTGCCCGTGCCGATAGGATTGACCAGCAGGACGGAGAACTGGCCCGGCTTCGGGCCGACCGCGGCCAGCGCGCGCAGCTCGTCGTGGTCGGAGGACGCCGCCGCGACTTTGGAACCCGGCGGCAGCGCCGCTTCCATCTGCCGCACGACCGAGAAGACGGGGAAGGGGTGCGTGCCCTCCTTGTTGACCAGGGGGTAGTTGTCCTGGTAGGTCCAGTAATGGATCAGCGAGGCGCCGCTGGTGCGCAGGGTCTTCTCGTAGGCGAGCGCGGTGCGGAGCGCGTTCTGCCACGATTCCCACGGGTTCGGCGCCTGCCAGAGCTGTGCGTCGTGGCCGGCTTCCGTACACCAGACGGGCTTGTTGTACTGCCGCCCCAGCGCGGCGATCTCCTCATAGCGCGCGTCGGGGATGCCCAGCACGTCCCAGGAATGGAAAGCGAGCGGGCCCAGATAGGCGGCGATGGTCTTGTCCTCCAGCAGCGGGCGGGCGTAGGCGGGGAAGTTCGCCCCGTTGGCGGTGTCGGCGGTCAGGAACTTGGTCTTCAGGCCGAGCGCACGGAAGCGCGGCCCCGCCTGGCGGATGAAGTCGGCCATCTCCTGCGGCGTGAACTTGAAGTTGACGCCGTAGTCGGGCTCGTTGAACGAGAAGTATTCCGCCGGGGCGTCGTACTTGTCGCGGGCCACGACCAGGAAGCGGCCGATCGCCTCGATGCACTCGTCGTAGTTCTCCGGCGGGAGCCGCTTGCCGTTCTGCTCCGCCGGGCCGGGGAGCATCCACGCCGGCCCCTCCCACACGGAGGCGGCGATGGGGATCTTGCGGCGCGCCATCTGCTGCATCTGGAGCAGGGCCGCGCGCGCCGGCCCTTCCTCCCGGTACACGCCTTTCTGCGGCGCCCAGTGGTTGAGCGGCAGGCCGACGCGGGCGTGGACGACGCGCAGGTTCTGGAGGTTGTAGCGGCCCACGGCGTCCATCGGCTCGCCCGCTCCGTAGCGCGGCTGGGCGAAGTTGCCGCCGAAACCGGCGACGGTCTGCCGGGTCTCGCCGCGGCGGACGGTCACGACCGCGGCCCCCAGCAGGTTCCGCTCCGCCGCCAGCGCGACCAGCGCGTCCACCGTCCGGGTCTTGCCGAAGTTCACCACGGACAGGCCGCCGATCTCGACGGTCTGCGGGCCGAAGGCGAAGCGCAGCGACACCATCGCCGCGCCGGGCGCGTAGCTTTCGGAGGCGGCGAACGGGACCTGCACCTGCTTCCAGGCGCGCGGGTCCCGGGGGGCGAGCGCGCCCTGCGTGGCCGATTTCGTCCACGGGTTCGTGCTGCGCTCGAACAGGAACTCCGCCTGCGCCGGCCCCTTGCCGCCCGCCGCCATCCCGCGCACGAAGAACGTCGCCAGCAGCGCGTCGCCCTTCTCCACCCGCGCGACCGTCGGGACCGTGAGCTGCGTGGCGTTGGTTTCGGGCGCGGCGCCCCGCACGGTGACGCGCAGGAACCGGGTGAACGGCTGCCCGGTGATCGGCAGCACCTCGGCCCGCGCGTTGGTCCGCTCCAGCCCTCCGACCGCAGTGGTCAGATGGGCCTCCGCGGCAAGCACCGGCGTCCCGCCGTCTTGCGCCGGTGCGGCGGCCGCGCGCGTACCGGCGGATGCGGCGAGCGCCGCCACGGCTGCCAGCAGCAGCCCGGCGACCGGCAGCAACGGCCGTTCCCGGGCGTATCGGATGGCACGAGCCAGAAATCCCGTTCTTTCCGTCATTTCACATCCTCACGCACGACGTTGTCGTGGTTCCGCCGTGTGTCGGTCCGCGCTCCGTCAGCGGAGCAGGCGTGTAATGGACGGCGCCAGGAACCCGGCGCCGCTCTTCCGGTACTCGTTATAGGCCTCGCCGTAGGACTCCTCCAAACGCTTCTCCTCGTGGAGCGAGCCGAGGACCAGATAGATCGTCGTCACCGCATTGAAGGCCAGAAGGTTCGCCGTCATCCGGGGCATGAGCCAGAGGACCGGCAGCATCGCCGCGTTCAATGGGTGCCGGCACACGCGGAACGGGCCAGAGGTGTTCAGACGCCCGTCGGCATCCGGGGCGGGACCCTGGGCTTCCGGCTCGGCCGTCACGTTTCGGTCTCCCGCGAACGCTGCCACGAGGTTCGGGACGCCCAGGAACCGCAGGAACCCGACGCGCCGTGTCCCGTCGAGCAGGCAAACCAGGGCAACGACCTGCCCCGCCTGCATCCCGCGCGCCAGCAGGCCGCGCACCCGATAGAGTTCCCGGTCCGGCAGACGCGCGCCGTACACCACCAGCGCCCCGAAGGTGAGGACCGCCTGGGCGTTGTAGAGGGGCCGGTAGAGAACGTTCCGTCGTCGTTCGCCGAGCAGCCGCACGGCGGCCCGCTTGGCGGCGCGGCTTGCCAGAAGGCTGTGCACGCCCGCGAACAGGGCCGTGGCCGCGGTTATCTTGAAAAGGGTCGTGGGCATACGCTGTTCTCTTTGTACCCGCATCCTGGTATTCTCCGGACCACCCTGTTCTGAGACAGGGTTTTTCGCCCGCGCCGCGAAACATGGGGAGGGAGGACGCCGGACACATGGATGGTACGTATCGGGTAGCGATCATCGGGTGCGGGAACCGGGGGCGGTCGCACGCCGTCGGACTGCGCGCCGAGAGCCGGTGCCGCGTGGTGGCGCTGGCCGACATCAAGCCGGAGGCCGCGGCGGCGCTCGACGCCGAGCACGGCTTCGGCGCGGCCGTCTACACGGACTACCGGGAGCTTCTGGACAAGGAGCGGCCCGACGTCGTCGCCGTGTGTTTGTGGACGCCGCTGCACCTGCCCGTCGTCCGCGACTGCATGGAGGCGCCCGGCGTCCGCGCCGTGCTCTCGGAAAAGCCCGTCGCGCCGACGTGGGGCGAGTACCGGGAGACGGCCCGCGTTGCCGAGCAGACCGGCCGCCAGCTCACGTTCTGCCACCAGCGCCGCTTCGCCCGGGGCAATCAACTGGCCCGCCGCCTCCTCGCCGAAGGGCGTTTCGGCGAGATCCGGCGCATGGACCTGTATTCCCCGCGCCACCTGCTCGACTGCGGCACGCACACCTTCGACCAGGCGCTCTCCTTCAACAACGAGAGCCCCGCCCGCTGGGTGCTCGGGGCCGTCGACGCCGGCAAGACGTTCGCGTATTTTGCGGTGCGCGCCGAGACGATGGCGACCGGCACGCTCGTCTTCGAGAACGGCGTCCGCGCCACCATCCAGGTCGGCGGCCCCGACATGGACATGGGCAGCGGCGTCCGCATCCACGGGACCGACGGCTTCCTCGAAGTCGATTGGGACGGGCGCTTCGGCCGCGCCGTCGTCTACGGCGACCCCGCCTGGGAGCCGCCCGTCGTCGAGAAGGACGGCATGAACGACCACATGGTCGGCGTCGTCCGTGACGCTATCGACTCGCTCGAAACGGGCAAGGAGCCGGAACTGTCCTACACGAAGGCGATGCGCGCGGGCGAGATCATCTTCGCTTTGTACGAATCCGTGCGCCGCCACGCCCGCGTCGAGCTGCCCCTCGAAGGGTTCACGGACCACCCGCTCCACGCGATGCTCGACGCCGGGGAACTCGGCGCGGAGGGGAAAACAGGGCCATCATGAGCAAAGCGAAGATCGGCCTGATCGGCATCATCGGCGACGAGGCGAAGCGCGACTTCTGGGGCACGATGGAACGGGTCGCCGGTATC
>CADCTO010000419.1 GCA_902805585.1 uncultured Armatimonadota bacterium
AATCATGCCGGACGAAACGGGCGGCAAGCAGGAAGAAAACGCCCCGGAGGTGAAAACGGGGGCCAAGCCGGGCGGCGACGGGGAGAAGTCCACCCAGAACGTCCTCCTCTCGTTCCTGATCTCCGAAGAACTTAAAGGCGCGCCCGCGCCGACTCCCAACAAGACGCTGATGGTCGGCGCGGCGGCGGCCGTGGTGGTGAGCCTCCTCTTCCTCGTGGTCTTGTACGTGCGCAGCACGTCCGGCAACGCGGACAAGTTCCGCCAATGGAAGACCCCGTACGCGCCGGGGGCGACTCCGTGGCGGTCCGCGCAGCAGAGCCCCGCATTGGCGTCCCCCGTCAGCGTGACGCAGGCGGCGAACGCCGCCGGGACCGGCACACCGGTGGACGTGCGCTCGGCCGTCTCGCCCCGCGTCGAGGCGCTGCGGGCGCAGACGGTAGCGCCCCTGCGTTACCTCCTCAACGACATGCGCAATTCGGACGCGCAGCGCTACTGGCAGGGCACGCCAATGTCGGACGCGCAGGCGCTGGACGCGGTGAACGCGCTGGCGACGCGCACGGCGCTGGAGACCGAGCGCAAGCCTTACCCCCTGGTCCTCGTCCCCTACGTGCGGCAGGTCGCCCAGGAGCTGCGCGGGTACCTGAAGGTGACCGACCGCTCGATCCGCACGGGCAACCGCGGCGGCGAGATGAGCGGCGCCGCCTCCCAGCACCTGGGGCGCGCCGAGGGCGCGCTCCAGCAGCTGGACATGGCAGTGACCGCCTTCGGCCCCGACATCATCCTGGTCCAGCGGCGGAATGGACCCCCTACCCCCCCTTCCCGCGGCCGCGGGAAGGGGGGGTAGGGGCGGCAGGCGGGCAGGAAACCGGGCCGGTTGCGGCGAACAGGGGGCGGAAGGAGAACCCGAACCTGTGACCAACCTCAAAGCCGTCTCCCTGATCCGCGACATCCCCGACTTTCCCAAGCCCGGCATCCTGTTCCGCGACATCACCCCCATCCTCTCGGATCACGAGGCGTTCGCCGAGATCACGGACGCGCTCTGCGCGGAGGCGAAGCGGTTCCAGCCGGACCTGATCGTCGGCATCGAGTCGCGGGGCTTCCTGTTCGGCACCCCGATGGCGCTCCAGCTCGGGCTGGGCTTCAGCCCGGTCCGGAAGCTGGGGAAACTGCCGTACGAGACGGTGACCGAGGAGTACGCCCTGGAATACGGCACCAACACGGTCGAGATGCACACGGACGCCGTGAAGCCGGGCCAGCGCGTCGTGATCGTGGACGACCTGCTGGCGACCGGGGGCACCGCGCGGGCGTCGGCGGCGCTCGTCGAGCGGCAGGGGGGCATCGTCGCGGGGTACTGCTTCGCGATCGAGCTGACCTTCCTGAACGGGCGCGACGCGCTGCCCGGCCGCAACATCGCGGCCCTGATCTCCTACTAGCGCCTTCCGGCGCGGTGTAAAGGCCCCTGCCATGTCCACGGTTCGCGACGTTCTGGGGGTGCTCGACGGGCTGGCGCCCCGCTATCTGGCCCTCGACGGGGATCCCGGCGGGCTGCTCGTGGGCGACCCGCAGGCGCCCGTGGAGCGCGTCGGCGTGGCCCTGGACGCTACGCGGGCGGTGGTCGAGGCCGCCGTCCGGCGCGGGATCGACCTGATCGTCGCGCACCACCCGCTGATCTACCACCCGCTGAAGGCCGCACGCGCCGACGACCCGGTCGGCGGGATCGTGCTCGCGTGCGCCCGCGCGGGCGTCGCGGTGGCCGCCGCGCACACCAACTGGGACGTCGCGCCCGGGGGCATCAACGACGTGCTGGCCGGGCTTCTCGGGCTGACGAACACGCGCCCGCTCCAGATGACCTATCGCGAGCCGCTGGTCAAGATCGCCGTGTTCGTGCCGCGCGAGGCGCGCGAGGGCGTGCTGGACGCCATGGCCGGGGCCGGGGCCGGCGCCCTCGGCAACTACGACCGCTGCGCGTTCATGACGGTGGGGACGGGCACGTTCCGCCCCCTGCCCGGCGCGGACCCGTATGTCGGCACGGTCGGCGAGCCGGAAGCCGTTCCCGAGGAGCGCCTGGAGATGATCGTCCCCGAAGCGCGGTCCGCCGGGGTGATCGCGGCGATGAAAAACGCCCACCCCTACGAAGAGGTCGCCTACGACGTGTACGCGCTGGCGAACGCCGGCGAGCAACACGGCATCGGCCGCGTCGGCACGCTGCCCCGCCGGGCTTCTTCGGAAGAGTTCGTGCAATCGGTGAAAGACGCGCTCGCGTTCCCCGAGGTCCGCGTGGCGGGCCCGGAGGACCGGGGCGTCAAGACGGTCGCCGTCTGCGGGGGTGCGGGCGCGTTCCTGATGGGCGACGCGCTTTCCGCGGGCGCGGACGCCTTCGTCACGTCCGACGTGCGCCACCACGAGTTCGTCGAGGCGGCGGCGCGGGGCCTGCTGCTGCTCGACGCCGGGCACGCCGCCACGGAAACGCCGGGCACGCGGGAACTGGCCCGGCGGCTGGCGGAAACGCTCGCGCCCGGCGGGATCGGCGTCTCCTTCTTCCTGGCGGACGGCACGGAAGAGGCGCCGGACGAGGAAGTCCCGAGCGGCTGACAGCGAGGAATCGCCCGCCGTGAGAGCGAGAAGCGGGCCGGGGCCTTGATGTGGCTGCCCTGCCGCCGGCGTAACTTTGTTGTGCTGGCGGGCGTCTTATGCTAAACTGAACGCAGTTCGCTTCGCGCGCGCCGCCGGACCCGTT
The DNA here is from genome assembly GCA_902805585.1 of uncultured Armatimonadota bacterium. GTDB lineage: Bacteria > Armatimonadota > Armatimonadia > Armatimonadales > Armatimonadaceae > CADCTO01. Next base: position 2,738 of record CADCTO010000419.1, read on the forward strand.
TCCGAAAGAAGAGGCCGTGATGCCCGTCTCGTTCGACCAGCCGTGGCTGTTGCTCCTGCTGCTCGCGCTCCCCCTGTTCTGGTGGGCCGCGCGCCACTCGCTGGCCGACCTGTCCCCCCTGCGCCGGAACGTCGCGCTCGGCCTGCGCTTCGTCATCGTGGGCGCCGTCGTTTTCGCGCTGGCGGGGATGAACTGGGTCCAGCGCAACAGCGCCACCTGCACCCTGTTCGTCGTGGACGCCTCCTACTCGCTGCCGCGCCCCAAGCGCGAACAGGCCCTCGACTTCGTACGGCAGGCGACCCGAAACATGCGCGACTCCGACCGGGTCGGCATCATCGCCTTCGGCACGGACGCGCGCATCGCCCTGGCCCCGATGGAGCGCGGGCAGATCGTCGCCGAGATGACCGTGCCGGACGGCTCGCAGACCAACATCGCCCGCGCGCTCGGCTTCGCCCTGTCGGCCTTCCCGCCCGGCATGGCGCGCCGGATCGTGCTCGTGAGCGACGGGAACGAGAACGCCGGGTCGGCGGTGGAGGCGGCGCGCTCCGTCCAGGCCGAGGACGTGTCGGTCGACGTGATCCCGCTGGGCAGCGACCTCCAGGAGGAGGCCGCGCTCGACCGGATGCTGACGCCGCCGGACGCCAAGCGCGGCGAGCCGTTCCCCGTCAAGATCGTCGCCAGTTCCATCACGGGCGGCCCCGCGGCACTGCGCCTGTTCCGGAACGGCAAGTACGTCGGCGAGCATCGCGTGACGCTGCGACCCGGCAAGAACGTGCTGAGCGTACCGCAGAAGGCGGAAGAGCCGGGCTTCTACACCTACGAAGCGCAGCTCGTGGTCCCCGGCGGCGGCGACACGCTGGGCGAAAACAACCGGGCGATGAGCTTCGTCAAGGTGCAGGGCAAGCCGCGCATCCTCCACGTCGAGGGCGCGCGCGGCCAGGGGAAGTACCTGCGGCGCGCGCTCCAGGCCCAGCAGGTCGACGTCGACGTGCGGACGCCCGCGCAGACGCCGACGCAGATGGCGCAGCTTTTGAACTACGACGCCGTGGTGCTGTCGGACGTGCCGGCGACCGCGCTGACGCAGACGCAGATGCGGACGCTGCAGGCGGGCGTGCGCGACATGGGGCTGGGCCTGACCATGGTCGGCGGCGACCAGTCGTTCGGCGCGGGCGGCTATTTCAAGACGCCGATCGAGGAGGCGCTGCCGGTCGAGATGGACGTGCGCAAGATGCGCCGCTACCCCGGCGTCGCCCTCGCGCTGGCCATCGACCGCAGCGGCTCGATGGGCGCCTGCCACTGCGGCGGGACCGGCGAGCGCGTCAACGGCGGCATCAACAAGACCGACGTGTCGCGCGAGGCGGCCAACCGCGCGGTCGAGGCGCTGAACCCGCAGGACCAGGTCGGCGTGATCGCGGTCGACAACGCGGCCACCACCATCGTCCCGATGCAGTACGCCACCGACAAGGACAAGATCCGGACGGGCATCGGGACCATCGAGGCGGGCGGCAACACGAACCTGGCCGCGGGCGTCGAGGCCGCCTACGACATGCTGCTGAACGCCGACGCCAAGATCAAGCACGCGATCCTGGTCACGGACGGCTGGTCCAACAAGCACGACTACACGGCCTTGGTCGCGCGCATGCGCAAGGCCAAGATCACGCTGACGGTAGTCGCCGTGGACGAAGGCGAGAACCTGGCGTTCCTGCGCGCGCTGGAGAACGTCGCCAAGCAGACCGGGGGCCGCTACTACCTGGTCCAGGACGTGCGCCAGATCCCCAAGATCTACACGCGCGAGGTGCAGACGGTCTCCAAGCCGCCGATCATCGAGGAGCCGTTCGTGCCGCGCGTCGCCCACCCCGGCAACCCGCTCGTGTCGGGCATCGCGTGGGAGTCCGCGCCGCCGCTCCTGGGCTACGACGTGGTCAACCCCAAGCCGACCTCGGAGGTGCCGCTCGTCTCGCACCGCGGCGACGCCGTGCTGGCGACGTGGCAGTACGGGCTGGGCAAGTCGGTCGCCTTCACGTCGGACGCGCAGGCGCGCTGGGCCGCGCAGTGGGTGGGGTGGCAGTCGTTCGGCCCGTTCTGGGCGCAGGCGCTGCGCTGGAGCCTGAAGCGCGGCGACAACGGCTCGTACCAGACCAACATCGAGATGGACGGCAGCCGGGCGCGCGTCACCATCGACGCCGTGGACAAGCAGGGCGGGTTCGTGAACTTTTTGGACGCCAAGGCGCGCGTGATCGGACCGGACGGGGTGACGCAGATCGTGCGGCTGACCCAGACCGGCTCGGGGCGCTACGTCGGCACGTTCGACGTCAACAAGACCGGGTCGTACGTCGCCTCGATCACGCAGAAGGGCGCCGACAACAAGACGCGCGTTTCAAGCGCCGGGCTCGCCGTCCCCTATTCGCCCGAGTTCCGCGAGTGGAAGCCGAACCTGCCGCTGCTGACGCGCCTTGCGGAACTGACGGGCGGGTCGGTCCTGAAGGACGGCGCGAAGGTCTTCCGGGAGCGGAGCGTGGCGCGCACGCCGGTCCCGCTCGCGCTGCCCCTGCTGCTGCTGGCGCTGCTGCTGTTCCCCATCGACGTGGCCACGCGCCGCCTGATGCTTTCGACGGGACAGGCGCGCGAGATGTGGGACGAGGCGCGCGTCAAGACGTCGGAGAAGTTGTCGACGCGCCGCCGCCGCACCTTCCGCGGCACGCCGGCCTCGACGGAGTCGGTGAACCGGCTGCTGACGCGCAAGTCGCGCCTGCAGGCCGAAGAGGACGACTTCTACGCCCCGCCGCAGGCGCCTGCCGTACCGCCCGCGCCTGCGCCCGCGCCGCCGCGCGCGGTCACGTGGAGCGTGCCGCAGCCGCCACATGCGGCCGAGCCTCCCGCCGCCCCGCCGCCGGC
>CADCTO010000420.1 GCA_902805585.1 uncultured Armatimonadota bacterium
CGCGAACCGTACTTGTCCGCGAGGTAGCCCCACAGGAGTGTAGCCCCCAGTCCCGCGCCCGACGCGAACGCCGCCAGGACCTGGACCGTCAGGTACGGCAGGTTCAGCCCCTCATCGCCGACCTGCCAGGCGATGAAGAACTGCGCGGCCAGCGCCTGCCCGACCACGAGCAGCCCGGCGAAGACGAGGAAACGGCGGAAGTTCGCATCTCGGAGCGGCTGGGTGAGCGAGCGGAGCGGGTTAGACGGATCGCGCGGCGCGACCGGCGGCTCCGGCTGGCGGAGCAGGAACGTGGCCCCGACGATGGCGGCCAGCGCGGCGAGCCCGAACAGGACGCCGAAACCCCAGCGCGGGTCGAAGCGCCCGTACTTGACCGCCTGGTCCAGGAACGCGCCCGCCGGCAGCGGCACGAGCATGGTCACGACCCCGGCCAGCATGTTGCGCTGCGCGAAGTAGCGCCCGCGGTTGTCGGCGGGGACCAGGTCGCTCATCCAACTCGTCCATGCCGGGACCGTGATAGTCAGCAGGGCGGACGAGGCCGCGAGCAGGAAGATAAAGACCGGGAGCGCCGCGCCCCTCGGCAACACGAACGGCAGAAGCAGAATGGGGACCCACAGCAGGCGCCCGGTCAGCGCGGCCACGGCGACGAAACGCTTGCGCGTCGTCTGCCGCTCGCTGACCAGCGAGGCCGGTATCTGAAGGAGCCCGACGGCGGCGGGGAGTCCCGCCAGGAGACCGAGCCAGAACGGCGTGGCGCCCAGATATAAGGCGAACCCCGTCTGGAACGCCCCCGTAGTGAGCGTCGCCCAGACGGTCGCCCACACCGCCTCCCAGGTGGAGATGCGCAGGCCGCGCGCCACTTCCAGACGGTTCAGACCCACCCCCCGGCCCCCTCCCTCGGAAGGAGGGGGAGGGGACGGGGGAACGGGAGGAGGATGGATGCCTCGGTTCGTGGTCAAGTGGTTGGCACGGAAAAAGAATGGTCCGGCGCCCCTGAACCCTCCCCCTCCTTCCGAGGGAGGGGGCCGGGGGGTGGGTCAATCCTCCGGGCGGTCGCCGGGGGTGATGCCGCGCTCGCTCGCGCGGCCCCAGACGCGCACCGTCAGGTCGTTCTGCACGCGGATCTGGCACGACAGTCGGAACTGCGCGATCAGCTCCGGGTCTTCGAGCGCGTCGCGCTCCTTTTCGCTCATCGGCGGGACGTCGCCCTCAAGGACTTCGACCCGGCAGGTCGTGCAGCGGGCGTTGCCGCCGCAACGGTGCAGGATGTCGATCCCGGCGTCTTCGATGCCGAGCACGAGCTTTTTCCCGGCGGGGACCTCGAAGGTCTTCTCGCCTTCGACGGTGATCTGGGGCATAGTAGTTCTCCCTGCGTTCGTTTCCGTCCGCACCACCAGGCAGCCCGGACGCAACGCGGCTATTATACCCCCAGCGCTTCCGCCTCCAGGGTCGCCGTTTCCCATGCCTCCAGGCGCGCGGCGAGCCGGTCCTGCACATCGCTGTGTTCACGGCCCAGCGCCAGCGCCTCGTCCACCGAACCCGGCGCCGACAGGCCCTCCTCGATGGCCTTCAGGCGTGCCTCCAGGCTCGCCACTTCCGCTTCCAGATCGGCGACACGCTTCGCCGCCCGCTGCCGCTCCTTGGAGCGCTGGAAGGCGTTCATGGGGGAGGCCCCCCCCGCCCCCAATAATGGGGGGGCCGGGGAAGCGTTTACCTTATTGGCCGGTGATGACGAAGCGCCTCGGCCGCCGCTCTTTCCGGCCCCCCCATTATTGGGGGCGGGGGGGGCCTCCTGGCTGGCTCGATACGCGTGGTAAGCCCCGCGGAACAGGCTCACCCTGCCGCCGCCCTCGAAGGCGAGCGTCCGGTCCGTGACGGCGTCGAGCAGGGCGCGGTCGTGGGAGACCAGCAGGAGGGTGCCGTCGAAGCGCCGCAGGGACTCGGTCAGGGCGTCGCAGGAGTAGATGTCCAGGTGGTTCGTCGGCTCGTCCAGGATGAGCAGGTTCGCGGGCGACAGGACCATGAGGGCCAGCGCGAGCTTGGACCGCTCGCCGCCGGACAGGGCCGAGACCGGCTTGTAGACGTCCTCGCCCGTGAACAGGAACTTCGCCAGGTGCGCCCGCGCCTCGGCGATGCTCATCCCGGCGCGTTCGTAGAAGTTCTCCAGCACGGACAGGTCCGGGTCGAAGTCGTCGGCCTCCTGCTTGTGGTAGGCGACGCTCACGCCGTGCCCGCGCCGGATCACCCCCGCGTCGGGCGCCTCCTCGCCCAGCACCATCTCGACGAACGTCGTCTTGCCCGTCCCGTTCGGGCCGACGATCCCGACCCGCTCGCCGCGCTCGATAGCGAAAGTGGCGCCGTCGAGCAGTTTCTTCGGGCCGTACGCCTTGGACGCGTGCTCGCTGATGACGACCTCGCGGCCCGAGCGGCCCGAGGAGGACAGCGCCGTCTTCATGGCGCGCGGCTCGTGTGTCGGGCGCTCGATCCGGACCATGCGGGCCAGCGCCTTTTCGCGGCTTTTGGCCTGGCGGGCCTGCTGGCCCTCCTTGTTCTTGCGGACGAAGGCTTCGAGCTTCTCGATCTCCTGCTGCTGGCGCGCCCACTCCTCCTGCTGGCGCAGCCGCGCCTGGGCGCGCTGCTCCCGGTAGCTGTCGAAGCCGCCCGAGTAGATCGTGACGCCCGCCCCCTCCACCTCCCAAACGGTCTGCGCGACGGCCGACAGCAGGCGGCGGTCGTGCGAAACGAGCAGGACGGCGCCCGGGAACCGGTTGATGAACGCCTCCATCCACTCCACCGCGCGGATGTCCAGGTGGTTCGTCGGCTCGTCCAGGACCAGCACGTCCGGCGACGAGGCCAGCAGCTTCGCCAGCGCCAGGCGCGTCTTTTCGCCCCCCGACAGCACGCCGACACGCTTCTCCAGGTCCGCGTCCGAAAAGCCCATCGCCGACAGCGCCCCGGAAAGGTTGTCCCGGGCGCGGTCCCCCCCGGCGAACTCGAAGCGGTCCTGGGCCGCGGCGTACGCCTCCAGCGCTTCTTCGTCTTCGGGACGTTCCGCGAGCGCGGCTTCCGTTTCGCGCAGCTCCGCTTCGGCGTCCAGCAGCGCGAGCAGCGCCGTGTCGGCCTCCTCGCGCACCGTGCGCGCCTCGTCCACCGCGGCGATCTGCGCCAGGTACCCGATGCGGATGCCGCGCGCCACGTGCACGCCGCCCCGGTCCGGCGCCTCGCTCCCGATCAGCAGCTTCAGCAGCGTCGTCTTGCCGCCGCCGTTCTTGCCGACGATGCCGATCTTCTCGCCGCGCGCCACGCGCAGGTTCACGCCGTCGAGGACGCGCTGCGCCCCGAAATCCTTGCCCAGATTGGAGACCGTGAGGAGGCTCATACGGCTTGATTGTACCGAGGGGCGGGCCGGGGTGTCAAACCGCACACGTTATTTTGGGAACGCCTTTACCAGAGGGGCGGGACACGACGATACTGCGGCGGACGACCGTGTCCGCATGACCAAACCGGAGAGGTCTCTTTATGTCGCCTGAAGTCGTGAAAAGTGTCGCTGTCAACGTGCCGGCCTGCTGCCCGCCCGCGGGGGGCGGTGCGCCGTCGGCCCTGCCTGTCTTTTCACGACCTACGACAACAGGAGACTTCGTTGAGACCGAAAGGATCTGGAAAAACGCGTCCGGCGGACGCGAACCAATGGTTTAACTGCGTCCATTGCGGACAATCGGTCGTGCCGGAAACGTTCGGCACCGAGCACCGGAACCACTGCCCCTGGTGCCTGTGGAGCAAGCACGTGGACGACGTGCCGGGCGACCGCTCGGCGGACTGCGGCGGCGGCATGGAGCCGGTCGCCGTCTGGGCCCGGAAGGGCGGCGACTGGGCGATCATCCACCGCTGCCGGACGTGCGGGGAGCTGCACTCCAACCGGATCGCCGGGGACGACAACGAGCTGGCGCTGGTCTCGCTCGCGGTGCGGGCCATCTCGCAGCCGCCGTTCCCCCTCAACCGCCTCGCGACCGCCGAAAGCGGGTTGGACCCGGAAATCTACCGCCGCTGACACCGCTCGCGGAACCACCAGAGCCCTCCCGCCGTTGCTAATCGGCGGGAGGGCTTTCGCTTGATGGAGCTTTGGACCACGCCCGGGATGCGGCTCGCGCTGCTGCTGGCGAACGTGGCGGCCACGCTGTTCATGGCCGGGGTGATCTGGGTCGTGCAGTTGGTGCACTACCCGCTGTTCGCGCAGGTGGGCGAGCCCGGCTGGGGCGTCTACCACGCGGCGCACGCACGCCGCATGACGCTGGTCGTGCTTCTACCCATGGTAATCGAACTGGGCACGGCGGGTCTGCTCGTCCTCGCGCCGCCATCGGGCCTGCCACGCGGCCTGCTCTGGCTCGGCTTCGTATTGGCCCTGGCGACGTGGGCGGCCACGTTCTGGCTGTCTGTGCCGCTCCACGGGAAACTGGGGCAGGGGACGTTCGTGGCCGAGTCACACCGCGCCCTGGTCACGACGAATTGGCTGCGCACGGTCGTCTGGTCGGCGCACGCCGCCGTGGTGCTGGAAGCGGTGCGCCGGCTTCTGATGCGGTAGCCGCCCTCACCCCCTGCCCCTCTCCCTGGGCGGCCGCCTACGCCAACAGCGCCTTGACGACCTTGCCGTGCACGTCCGTCAGGCGGAAGTCGCGTCCGGCATGGCGGAACGTCAGCTTCGTGTGGTCGAAGCCCAATAGGTGCAGGATGGTCGCGTGCAGGTCGTGGACGTGGACCTTGTTCTCGACGGCCTGGAAGCCGAACTCGTCGGTGGCGCCGTAGACCGTGCCGCCCTTGACGCCGCCGCCCGCCATCCACATCGTGAAGCCGTAGTGGTTGTGGTCGCGCCCGTTCTGCTTGCCGGCGTTGGCGCCCGGCGTGGGCAGCTCGACCACCGGCGTGCGGCCGAACTCGCCGCCCCAGATGACCAGCGTCTCGTCGAGCATCCCCCGCTGCTTCAGGTCGGCCACGAGCGCGGCGCTGGCCTGGTCGGTCTCCTGGGCGGCGACGGGCATCGCCTTCTCGATGTTGCCGTGGTGGTCCCACGCGCGGTGGTACAGCTGCACGAACCGCACGCCCCGCTCGGCGAGCCGCCGGGCGAGCAGGCAGTTGCTGGCGAAGCTGCCGTCGCCCGGCTGCTTCAGCCCGTACATCTCGAGCGTCTTGGGCGACTCGTTCGAGAAGTCTGACAACTCCGGGACGCTCGCCTGCATCTTGAACGCCATTTCGTACTGGCTGATGCGGGTGGCGATCTCCGGGTCGACGCGCTCCTCGGCGAGCATGCCGTTGAGCCGCTTCACCTCGTCGACCACCTGCCGCTGCACGCTCTGGCAGACGCCGTCGGGGTTGCCGACGTAGTGGACCGCGTCCCCCTTGCTCTGGAACTGGATCCCCTGGAAGCGGCTGGGCAGGAACCCGCTGCTCCACTGCCGCGCGCTTACCGGTTGGTCGCCGCCGGCCTTGCCCTTGGAGATCAGGACGATGAACCCGGGCAGGCTCTCGCTCTGGGCGCCGAGGCCGTAGAGGAGCCACGATCCCATGCTGGGCCGGCCCTTGAGGATCGACCCGCTGTTCATGAACGCCTG
>CADCTO010000421.1 GCA_902805585.1 uncultured Armatimonadota bacterium
TCACCTGCGGGGGTAGTTGCGGCGATTGGAGAAGGGGACGAGGAGGGCGCGGCAAGCAGCGCCCCTACATCATCCGGTACTCCGGTAGGGGCGCTGCTTGCCGCGCCCTCACTGCTGCAATCGTTGTCCGGGGCGGACGAACCCGCCGCCGCTTACCTAGGCTTCGACGGGCAGCGCATCGGGCGGCTGCGCGTGCTGGCCCAGTCCCGCAACACGTATATCGTGGCCGAGACCGACGACGCCCTGCTCCTGATCGATCAGCACATCGCGCACGAGCGGGTCCTGTACGAACAGATGATGAACGGCGCGGAGGAGAAGGCCGCCCACTATGGCGTGGTCGCGCAGCACCTGGCGCTCCCGCAGACGCTCGAACTCGGACCCCGCGAGGCGCGCGTCGCGCAGGAGCGTTTGGAAGCTCTGGAGCGCGCGGGTTTTGTGCTGGATGCGTTCGGGAAAGACACGTTCCTGGTGCGGGCGGTTCCGGCCGCCGTCGCGCAAAAAGACTACCTCGGCGTGCTGCGCGAGATCATAGATGATATCGCTCTGGCGTCGCAGACGCGGCGGCTGCTCGTCCCGCACGAGGCCGCGCTGATCATGGCCTCGTGCAAGATGGCGGTCAAAAAGGGCGACCCGCTCACGGTGGAAGAGATGACCCGCCTGCTGTCGGATCTGGCGAAAATGCGGAACCCGTTCACGTGCCCGCACGGGCGGCCGATTTTGCTCTCTCTTCCTCACCGCGAAATGGACCGAAAATTCCACCGTATCGGAACGCACTGATAGCTATTCGGGGAGGCGAGGGCGGGGAACCGCTCGCTCCGTCGCATACCTCGACTTGGTCCGGAGGTTTCTCTTGGTGAGTCTGTGGAGCGTAAACCCGCGTTTGCGCCGAGTTTATGTCGGATTGATGATCGGGCTAGCAGCACTCGCGGTGCTCGACCCGCCGGCGGCGAAGGCGGAATGGCGCCCGCGGGTCGAGGCACGCGTCGTGACCGGCGGGGCCGGCGACGCGCCCGGCGAGCTTCTCGTGAACGGGGTGGTCGTGCTGCGCCTTCGCGCAGGCGCGGGCGGGCTGCTCCCCGTGCAGCGCGCCGAAGTGGCGGCGGAGCGGCTGCGGACGGCGGTCGGGGCGGGGCTCGAGCCTTCCGGCGTCCTCGCGGACACCGATACCGACAGGTTGAACCCGCGCCTCAAGGCGCTCGGCCAGGTCCTCGCGACGGCCGGCAAGGAGGACGCGCAGGGCAGCGGCATGTCGCCCGCGGCCCTGGCCCGCTCGTGGGCGGCGGCGCTGCGGAAAGCGCTCGCGATCCCCGGACTTTCCGTGTCCACCGACGGACTGCTCGTGCCGCTGAACGAGACGCGCACGCTGCGGCTGTCGGGAGCGGCGCGCGGTCCGGTCACCATCACGTCCGCCTCGGGGGGAGCGAGCATCGTCGCGGCGACCGAGGACCCGGCGACCGGAGCCATCACGCTGCGCGGCGCGGCTCCCGGCCGCGAGACGCTGACGCTGACGCGCGAGGAAGCGTCCGCCACCGTCTCCGTCGCCGTGCAGCCGTACGCCGGGCGGATCGAGGCGGCGCGCCCCCTCGCCGTGACCGGCACGAGCGTGCCCGCCGAGATGATAGCGCGGCACGCGTTGGCGACCGCGCTCACCGCCGCGCGCCCCATCCCGGGGGCGGCAGTCCGCGTCACCGCGCCGACGCTCAAGGTCGCGCCCCTCGACCCGGGGGCGCGGCAGACCGTCGAGGTGCCGCTTGAGATCACGGGGCCCGACATGATCCCGGTGCGCAACGTCGTCGCGGTCCGGGTCGAGGGCAGGACTCTGGCGCCGGTCAACACCACCACGCTGCTGTACTCCAACAACCCGGAGCGCGTGACCCGTTTCGGCACGCTGTTCACGGGTCGCCTTTCCGCGGGCGCCGGCGCGACGCGGCTCCTGTACCACCACCAGAGCGCGATGGACCGCGCCGCCTGGTTCACCGTGGAGCTGATCAACGACGGAAGCACGCCGGCGACGGTGCAGGTCGTGGGCGGCGCGGCGGGGCCGGTCCTGGATACCGTCTGGGTCGGTTACCGGGCTGCCTCCTTATTCCTGAAGAGCATGCTCGGAGACGTGGGCGCGTTCGTGGAGGTGCCCGCGAATTCACGGGTCGCGCTCACTTCCCAGCGGCTGGCGCCCGGCCTGACCATCTCCGGCCTGTCGCAACTGCGGCAGGTGGCCGGCAGCCCCCTGCTGGTGCGGGTCGCCGCGGATATCCCCGGGGACGCGCAGACCGTCAGGGCCGAATTGATGCCGACGCCGCTGCTCCAGACCACGCAGACCGCGCCGCCGCCGGCGGCGAGCCTGTCCGAGCACGTCTACCCCGACCCGCAAAAGGCGCTGAAGGCCGAGTACCAGGTCGGCGGGCGCTGGACGTTCCTGTCCATCGGGCGCGTCCCCATCAAGACCGCCGTCACCGAGCGTAATCTGGAAGGCAACTACGGCGTCTTCTATAACATCGCCCTGACGCTGGAAAACCCGACCGACCGGCCCGCGACGGCCCAGATCGTGTTCGAGCCGTCCGCGGGCCTTGCCGGGGGCATCTTCCTGATCGACGGCCGCTCGGTCGAGATCCCGCAGACCAACCTGCCCAACGAGACCATCCTGGCGCGCTACGACCTGCCCCCGGGCGCCAAGCAGACCGTGCAGATGCGCACGCTGCCCCTGTCCGGCTCCAACTACCCGGCGCGCCTCATCGTGCGCCCCGGCCCCACCCCCGTCGCCGCCTCGCCCGCCGTCGTGCCTGCGTCGCTTCCGGCGGCGGTGGGGGCGGCAAACGGCGCCGCGCCGGGCGCTCCTCCCGCCGCGCCGGCTGCCGCTCCACAGCGGTAGCCGGCGGTCCGCCGCGGGAGCGCGCCGCGCTCCCGCGGCGGACCCGTCTGCGATCTACAACGACTCTTCTGCTGGTCCTCAAAAAATGCCTCTCGCAGGCCGGTCGTGTTCGGCGATCACGCCACGCCGAAGGCCGTCGCTCACCGGGCGGTACGGGCCGGCCGCGGCGTCGTCCTGCCCGCCCGAGACGACCACACGATCCCCGGGAGCGCGGTCGACCGGGCTGCCTGGACACGCCCCACAGGTCGGCCAGCCGGGGACTCCGCAGCGGCAACGTATTTGAAGTGCAGGTCGGCCCTTTGTGTCTCAGTAGCAGGAGACTCTCATGCGCCCCTTTCACGCAACGATCCTGGCCTGCCTGGTTCCTTTCGCCGTTCTGCCCGCGGCGGCGCAGACCACCGTTCTAGCGCCGTCACCGCCGCCGGGCCACCAGCGTACGCCCGCGCCCGCCATCGGAGCGCGTACGCCCGCGGATCGGCTGCTCCTGCTGCTCGCCTCGCTCACGCGCGGCGACTGGCGCGCCCTCGGCAGTCCCCGGGGCCTGGGGCTCGGGGACCTGACGCCTGAGCAGCGCGCCATGTTCCTGTCGCTGCTGCCGGACCCGTTCTCGATCCGGGAGGGGCACGTGCACCGCTTCGGCTCCAGCTACTACCTGCAGGGTGAGACCGTATCCTTCACGACGGAGGAGCGCGCGCAGGTACGCCTGCGGCTGCGGCGCGAAGTGCGACTGGTGGTACCCGAAGCGCGTGACGCCCACACCGCCCGCGTGTTCGCCTACCTGCGCCCGGAGGGGGCGCGCGTGTGGGTTAACCAGGGACATTCCGCCGAGCAGGTCCCGAAGCAGACGACGCCGCTCACGGCCGACGAGACACTCGCGCTCCGCGAGCGGATCGGCCAGCAGCCGCTGCGCTATATTGCCTTCGCCGCCGATGCTCCGCTCCTGCCCGGTCCGCAGCTCCTGCGCAAGCTCGAAGCGCCCTGGCGGCGGCTCGGTCGGGATGGCGGCGCCAGCACGGCGGCGCCGCGGAACAGCCGCTCCGTATCGGCTCCGACGTTCCGGGAGCTCTCCCCGGAACAGCAGGCGCTGGTCGGCCTATTAGCAGAGCCCTGGCGTGAACAAAACCCGGACAACCCGTTGCGGCCGGAGGCCACCCGCCCCGAGATGTACCTGCGTCTCTCGTTCGTCGTCCCGGGCTACGGCGAGGTGGAAACGATCTCGCATTTCCACGGCCTGGAGGCGCTCTGAAGGGTCCCGGAGCGGCGCCCCGCCTTGACACTGCGCCTGGCCCGCTGTATACTGATCATGCCGCACGCCGAGGTGGCGAAATTGGCAGACGCGCACGTTTGAGGGGCGTGTGGAGCAATCCATACGGGTTCAAGTCCCGTCCTCGGCATCCAGCAGTAGCAGTACTAGAGCGCTTCGCGTATCCACGCGAAGCGCTTTTTGCTTCCGTGGGCGATTGGTACATGGGGCGCCGAGGCACTTCAGTGCCTCGCTATCGTGAAAAACGCGTCCCCGCGGACGCGTACCCTCCCCAGGGCGATTCCTCTTCCGCCCGGCTGCGCCGCAGCAGTTCCTCCTCTGCCCGCTTCCGCTCCGTTCGCGCGGGCAGAACTTCTCGAAGACGACGTCCCGGCCGGTCTCCATCGCCTCCAGGCAGCGGGCGTGGAACGCCGTTCCCACCTCCTCCGGGAACTCCTCCCAGACGACCCGCCCCGGCAGTTCGGCCCGTTTCCGGCCCAGGATCTGCTCGGAGCGCGTGTTGACGCAGACATAGTGCCAGTCGCGGCCGAACGCCTGGAACCCGTCCCGGAGGGTTTCCACCCCATGGAGGACAGCGCAGCCGCCCCGGTTCAGGGACGCCGCCGGGCCAGTAGCAGGCACATGTCGTCCTGGCGCTGCCCGCCCGCGAACTCCCGCGCCCGCGCCGCCACCGCCCGGCCGATCTCGCCCAACGGCGCGCCGCGGCGCGCCGACTCGCCCACGGCCGCCGCCAGCCCCTCCAGGCCGAAGAAGGCCCCCGCCCGCCGTGCCTCTGTGATCCCGTCCGTAGTCATGGCGAGGATGGTGCCTGGGGCCAGTTCCGCCTCCTGGGCTTCGTACTCCGCCTCCGGCAGCACCCCCAGCAGGGGTCCGCCCGCCGTCAGTTCGCTGACCGTCAGTTCGCTGACCATTCCGCCCGCGGGCGCGCCCGTGTTCACCAGGAGCGGCGGCTCCATGCCCGCCGACGAGCACCAGAGCGCGCCGGTGAGGGTGTCCACCACGGCCACCGCAGCGGCCACGTAGGTCGCCCCGAGGTGCGCCTTGTCGAAGCGCGCGGCGCGGGCGACGAAGCGGTTGAGGCGCGAAAGCGCGGCGGCCGGGCCCGCGTCCTCGCGCAGGAAGGCGCGGAAGGCGAACTTGACCTCGGCGGTGTAGGTGGCGGCGGCTAGCCCCTTGCCCGTCACGTCGCCGACGACGAGCGCGATCCGGTCGTCGTCGACGGCGAACACGTCGAAGAAGTCGCCGCCGATGAGCGCGTCGTCGGAGGCGGGCTCGTACACGGCCTTAACGGAGACGCCGGGGAAGGCGTCGGGCGGGGGCACCAGCAGCAGAGAGCGCTGGAGTGCTTCGGCGATCTGCTCCTGCTTGGCGGCGGCGTGGGCGCGCTCCTCTTCCAACTGGCGGCGCTCGGTGATGTCGCGCACGACCGCCGTGAAGAGCGCGCCGCCCGAGGCGGTTCGGGTCTGCGAGATGGCCGCCTCGATCGGGAACTCCGTCCCGTCCCTGCGGCGGGCGGTGAGCGCCCCCAGCGCGCCCATGGAGCGGCCGGTCACGCCCGAGTCGCCGAAGCCCCGGACGTGCCCGGCGTGCGCCCCGCGGAAGCGCTCCGGCAGCAGCAGCGACAGCGGCTGGCCGAGCGCCTCATCCGCCGAATAGCCGAACATGCGCTCGGCGGCGGGGTTGAGCCTCACGAGGCGCTGGTCCTCGTCCACGACCAGGATCGCGTCCATCGCCGACTCGATGATGCCCGACAGCCGCGCCTCGGACTCCTGCACCGCGGCCGCGGCCCGCTTGCGCGCGTCGATGTCCTCGATCACGGCGATGAAGTAGGCCGGGCGGCCCTCCGCGCCGTGCACGACCGAGGCCGTCAGGTTCACCCACACGGGGCCGCCGCCCTTGCGGATGTAGCGTTTCTCGATGGAGTAGGTGTCGATCTCGCCGGCCAGGACGCGGCGCACCTGGGCGAGGTCGGCGTCGAGGTCGTCGGGATGGGTGATGTCCTCGAACGTCGTGCCCTTCAGCTCGTCGAGGGTGTAGCCGATGATCTCGGAGAACCGCCGGTTGATGCGCAGCCACGCCCCGTCGCGCCCGACATGGGCGATGCCGACGGCGGCCCGGTCGAAGGTGGCCCGGTGGCGCTCCTCGGACTCGCGCAGCGCGATCTCGGCCTCCTTGCGCGCGGTGATGTCCTGGGACGCGCCGTAGAAGACGTCCTCCCCCACGCCCATGCGCCCGGTCGCCAGCACCCAGCGCATCCGCCCGTCCGCGCCCAGCGCCCGGTGCTCGTGCTCGAACTCGTGATCTCCCCCCTCGGCGGCGGCGCGGCGCAGCGCCGTCATGAACGGCTCGCAGTCCTCCGGCGGGAATATCTGCCGGATGGCCGCGGTCATCGTCGTGCGGATGGGCTCGGGGTGGCCCGAGATACCGTAGATCAGCCCCGAGGTCTGGAGGGCGTCGGTCTCGGGCCACCACTTCCAGGTGCCGACGTGGGCCGACTCCATCGAGCGCACGTAGTCGGCCTCGCGCTGCGCCAGCGCCGCCTCGGCCCGCTTGCGCGCGTCGATGTCCTCGACGGCCGAGATGAAGTAGAGCGGCGCGCCCGTGGCCTCGTCCCGCACCAGCGACACCGAAAGCCGCGCCCACACGACCGAGCCGTCCCCGCGCCGGTACCGCTTCTCCATCTGGTAGCGCTCTGCCTCGCCCGAGAGCAGCCGCTGGGCCAGATCCCAGTCGGCCGCGAGGTCGTCCGGGTGGGTGACGTCGCCGAAGGTGCGCGCGAGCAGTTCCTCGCGCCCGTAGCCGACGATCTCGCACAGGCGCTGGTTGACCCGCAGCCAGCGCCCGTCGGGGGCCACATGCGCCATCCCGACGGCGGCCTGCTCGAAGGTGGCGCGGAAGCGCGCCTCGCTCTCCCGCAGCAGCGCCTCCGCGGCGTCGGAGGGAACCAAGCGATGATCGTCGCCGGTCACAGCCCCGCCTCCCCGGCCAGGTCGGCCCTATACGCGCGGCGAACGAGCGTATTGTTCATGGGGCCGTTGTACCCAACACGACCCAAAAACGAAAAAAGCCACCGGCGTACGAGGCGCGCCTACCGCTCCCGGGTGTCCGTACGTAAGTCCGGATCTCGCTGTCGGACTGACCGTCGGCTACACGGACTCCTACCGAGGTGGGGCGGCGGGGACGAGTTCTTCGTGGCGGATCAGGGAAACAGCCTTTCGCGGCCGCGGTAGACTCCATGGTAACCTCACCGCCCCGGCCTTAGCGCCGCGGGTCGAAAGCGTTCTCGTAGCCGACGCGGGCGTGGTGCAGGATGTCGTTGAAATGGATGACCTCGTCGCGCACCAGCAGCTCGTACTGGCCGACGATGCGGCCGGCGTCGCCATGCAGGGCCGGGTTGTCGGTGGCGATGCTGATCGCCACGCCCGCCGCCCGGCAGCGCTCGAAGACCGGGCGCAGTTCGCCCAGGTGGCGCAGGGTGTTCGTCCGCAGGTACGTCGTCGGGCAGACCTCCAGGCAGATGTTGCGCGCGGCCAGTTCGTCCAGCAGGTGCGGGTGGTGCAGCGCGATCTGGATGCCGTGCCCGATACGGTCCAGGTGGGGGAACAGGGCGGGGCGCACGTCGTCCGGGTCGGACTCGGCCATGTGGGCCGTCGTGCGCAGGCCGCGCGCCTTCGCCTCCGCGTACAGGTCTTCCCACTCGTCCCAGGTCGGCCCGCCGGGCTGGTACGGGCCGGCCAGATCGACGGCGACCACTTCGGGGAGCGAGGCGGCCAGTTCCACGATGGCGCGATTCAGGTCCGGCGGGAAGCCGCGGTCCATGCACAGGAGGAACGTCGTGGCGATGGGGAACTCGGTGCGCGCCGCCCGGATGACCTGCCGCGCCACGTCCGCCATGAGCGCGCGGCGCTCCGCCGGGGGCAGCCCGCGCGGCGTGCGCTTGTACGGGTTGAAGCGCAGCTCCAGGTAGTCCAGCGACTCGAAGACCGACGCCCCGCGCACGGCACGGAACGTGAAGTAGGGGACGTCTTCGGCCTGCAGCGCCTCGACCAGATGGTGGACCGTCAGGTAGTCGGCCAGATCGGCGAACGGGCGGTTGAACTCGCGGGCGAAGTCGTCGTAGGCGGGGTAGAGGGAGCGGAGGCGCCGGCACTCGTCGGTCGCGTGTTTCTCGATGTAGCCCCACAGGATACGCGGGTGCGTGGCGCCGCCCAGGTGCCGGTGCAGGTCGGGGAAGTTCATGCCCCGTCAATACCCCATCGCGCAGCCGTCGGCGCGCCCGTCGCTGCCGCCCCACAGGACGCCGTCGTCCGTACGCCGGATGATCTGCCCCCGCCCGAACAGCGCGCGCGCGTGACCCCGGACGCCGGGCGTGACCGGACGGTGCCCGCGCCGCAGCAGCTCCCGTACCGTCGCCTCGGGCACGCCGTCTTCGAGCGAGATCGCCCCGTCGGGCGTGGCGGGCTCGATGCAGAAGCGGGGCCGATCCAGGGCGGCCTGCGGGTCCAGCGCGTCGTCGAGCAGGCCGACGACCACCTGGACGTGGCCCTGCGGCTGCATCCACCCGCCCATGACGCCGAACGGCCCGACCAGCGCGTCGTCCGCCGCCCGCGTCAGCATCCCTGGGATGATGGTGTGGTATGGGCGCTTGTGGGGCGCGAGCGCGTTCGGGTGGGCGGGGTCGAGCACGAAGCCGTGCCCGCGGTTCTGTAAGGTGAAGCCCCAGCCGCGCGGGACGATGCCGGTCCCGAAGCCCATGTAGTTGCTGTTGATGAACGAGCAGGCGTTGCCCGTTTTGTCCGTCACGCAGAAGTAGACGGTGTCCGAGCCGGCCACGGGCGCGCCGCGCCGGACGTCCTGCGCCGCCCGCCCGGGGTCGATGCCGGAGCGCCGCCGGGCGGCATATGCCGGGGCGAGCAGGTCGGCGAGCGGGGCCGGGGAGAACGCGGGATCGGCGACATGCCAGGCGGTGTCGGCGAAGGCGGCGCGCATCGCCTCGATCAGCAGGTGCCAGCGGTCCGGGCCGAGCGGGTCCTGCCCGCCGAGGTCGAAGCCCTCCAGGATGTTCAGCGCGAGCAGCACGGCCAGCCCCTGGCCGTTGGGCGGACATTCCCAGACGCGGACCCCGCGATAGACGGCGCTGATCGGCGCGTCCCAGGTGGAGGCGTGCGCGTGGAGGTCCGCCTCGCTCAGCACGCCCCCGGCCTCCCCGACCGCGCGAACCACGGCGCGCCCGATCGCGCCCTTGTAGAAGGCGTCCTTACCCCCTTCCGCCACCGCGCGCAGGGTCCGTGCCAGTCCGGGATTACGGAACACCTCGCCCGCGCGAGGCCCCCGGCCCCCGACGGTCAGATCGTGGCCGCCCGGTGCGCTCGCCAGTTGCCGCTCGGCCCCGATCTGCCAGGCGTGCGCGGTGACGGGGGCGACGGGGAAGCCCTCTTCGGCGAGCGCGATGGCGGGCGCGAGCACGGTCGCGAGCGGCAGGCTCCCGTGCCGGTCGAGCAGGTCGCACCAGCCGGCGCAGGCCCCGGGCACCGTCACCGTGTGGGCGTGGTACGGGGGAAGACGGCGGTCGCCGTCCAGACCCTGGCGACGGACCAGATCGAGCGAAAGCGCCTCCGGCGCGCGGCCCGACCCGTTCAGGGCGGTGACCTGCTTCGTGGCCGCCTGGTAGAACAGGGCAAAGCAGTCGCCGCCGATGCCGGTCGAGGTGGGCTCCGTCACGTTCAGCGCGGCGGCCACCGCCACGGCGGCGTCGGCCGCGTTCCCGCCCTCCTCCAGGATGGCGAGGCCCGCCCGCGTGGCGAGCGGCTGGCTGGAGGCGACCATGGCGTGCCGCGCCAGGACCGGCGAGCGGCGGGACAGGAAGAACAGGTCGTCGGCCACCGGACGCCTAGCCTCCGGCCGAGGCGTCGACCACCGGGACTTCCTCGTACGGCTGCACCACGACGAACCCGTCGCCGCGGAACAGCATCTGGAACGTTTCGCCGCCGCCGCGCCCGACCAGGGCGCGGAACGAGATGTCGGCCTTGAGTTCCGGCTGCAGGTTCCCGGACCAGGCGACGGTCGCGTTGGGGTCGGTGCTGACCGGGTCGCTCGCGGAAACGCGCAGCGTCAGCGGCTGACCGTGCGTCGTGAGGGCGACCAGCCCCTGCCCCGTCAGCTTGACGGAAAAAAGGCCGCCCGCCATCATGCCCGCCACGCGCCGGATCATCGTGATGTCGTAGGCGACGGTGTCTTCAAAGGCGAGCAGATCGTTGCCGCTGACGTTGATCGTTTCACCGGCCAGGCGCAGGATCGTGACGTGCTTGCCGCCGTCGGCGCAGTACAGGCGGCCCT
Organism: uncultured Armatimonadota bacterium; assembly: GCA_902805585.1. GTDB lineage: Bacteria > Armatimonadota > Armatimonadia > Armatimonadales > Armatimonadaceae > CADCTO01. Next base: position 10,470 of record CADCTO010000421.1, read on the forward strand.
GGCCCTCGACCTTGGAGAGCGGACTGACCTCGCCGGTCACCATCCGTTTGAACATCTTGCCGACGCCGCCCTCCATCATGCCTTCGCGCACGAACTTCAGGTCGCCGCGGTAGGCGACGGCCGCGCCGAGTTTGGTCCAGACGCGCCCGTTGACGTGGATTTCGAGCATCCGGCTGGATTCCAACTCGAACACGTCGCCGGGCATGTCCTTCTCGCCGGTGTGCTGTAGAAAGTCGGCGACGCTGTAGGAGGGAACGTCGCCGCCCGTGGGGTTGGTCGGTGTCATAGCTTCTGTCTCCTTATGAACCGGCGAGAGCGGCCTGCAGGCGGTCCAGGGAATCGGCCTGCACCACCTCATGGAGCGACCCGCCGTGCGCGTCCATGGTCACGATGGCCGGAAAGTCGACCACCCGGAGCACCCAGATCGCCTCCGGCGAGCCGAACTCCTCCAGGTGAACGTCCTCGACGCCCGTGATGCAGTCGGCGTACACCTGGGCCGCCCCGCCGATGGCGTGCAGGTAGACGGCCCCGTGCTCCCGGCACGCCTGGAGCGTCTTCAGGCCCATCCCGCCCTTTCCGATCACGCCGCGCAGCCCGTAGCGCGCGATCAGGCCGGCCTGGTAGGGCTCCTCGCGGATCGAGGTCGTCGGGCCCGCCGCCGTGACGGTGAAGCGGCGCCGCCCGTCCGCGCCCGGCTCCCGCTCGACCACCACCGGCCCGCAGTGGTACACGATGCCGCCGGAAAAGTCCACCCCCGCCGGCAGCGCGCCACCGTCGTGGAGGTGCTTGTGGACGGCGTCGCGCCCGGTGTAGATCGTGCCGGAGATGAGCACCTCGTCGCCGGCCGTGAGCCCGCGAACCGTCGCCTCATCGAGGGGTGTCGTCAGTTTTACCTGTGCCACTATGTTCGTGTTCCTTCTACGCGCCCGCTGCCGGAGACGGCTGCACCGGCGGCAGCAGTTCTGCCACGCGTACCGGGCGGCCGGGCGCGGCCTGAGCGGCGACGGTTTCGTTTTCGGCGTAGGCCGCGACGTCCGTGTACCCCTGCGGGCCGGGCGCGAGGTGCGCGATTAGGCGGCGGCTGGGCACATCGACGACCCAGTACTCAGGAACCCCGGCGCGCGCGTACAGTGCCGCCTTCGTCTGCAGATCATCCCGGAGGGTCGAGTCGGCCACTTCCACAACCAGCCGCGTGTCACTGCCCTTCGGCGTCTGCGCATAAGCCGCGGCGGGCTGCTCCAGAACAAAAACGTCCGGCTCCGGGCGGTTGCCCGCGTGATCTGCTTCCGCCACCTCGACCGGAGCCTGCGTCAGGATGCGGTCGCCCCCGAACACCAGCGCGAGCCACAGGATGACCCGCATCACGCAGATCGCGTGTGGCTGATTCTGTCCCACGTTGACGATGATCTCCCCGTTTAACAGCTCGTACCGCTCCGTCAAGACGCCCGTCCGCTCCAGGAAGTCGCACTCCGTCCGCGTGAACCGTTTGCGGTTCGCGGGCGCAACGTGGGCATCTTCGACGGGTACGGCTAATGTCTGAGGCATGAGTCACCCCTAAAACAGGTCGTCGAACTGGCAAAGGAGATCGATCAGATCGGAGCCTTCGTGCCAGCCGTCGAAGTTGCGGATGGCCTGGGTGCCGACGGAACTGGAGGGCGGCCACGGGCCGCCCGTTTCCAGCGTCTGGCGCACGCGGGGCACGAAGACGTGGCGCAGCCACTGCTCGTACGCCATGGTGTTCATGCCGAACGCGCCCATGTTCCCGCACGCTTCGGGCGCGGGCGCGGGGATCTCCCAGATCCCCAGCCGCCGCATCTCCGCTTCGATGGCGTCCAGCTTCTCGCGGATCTCGGCGTTCCGGTCAGTGGCCGGCATCGGGCGCGGCCTCGTCCGGGGTTTCGTACAGCCAGCCGGTGATGGCGTCGGTCGCCGGGTCGAGCACGACGCCGCGGCGCCGGTGCGCCCAGCAGGCGTAGGAGACCGAGACGAAGAACGAGGCCGGCAGCCGGTTGCGCGCGGCGATCTTGACCGCAAGGACCGTGGTGTCACCCCCGAAGCCCATCGGGCCGATGCCCAGACCGTTGGCGATGCGGGCGCACTCGTCCTCCAGGGCCGCGAGCGCCGGGTCCGGGTTCGTGTCGCCGACCACGCGCAGAAGCTGCTCCTTGGCGACCTCCAGGCCGCTGGCCCGGTCGCCGCCGACGCAGACGCCGATGTAGCCCGGCGCGCAGCCCTTGCCCTGCGCCTTCCAGATCGCGTGCAGGACGGCGAGCTTGACGCCCTCGGCGTCGCGCCCGGCCTTTTTGCCGAGTTCGGGGAACTCCATCGGCAGCGAATACTGCGCCCCGACGTTCTCGCAGCCGCCGCCTTTCAGCATCAGGCGCACGTCCACGTCCGGCCGCCGCCACGCCTGGAAGTGGAACAGCGGCGTGCCCGGTCCCAGGTTGTTCCCGGTGTTCTTGCCGGTCAGCGAATCGACGGAGTTCTGGCGCAGGTAGCCGATCGCCGTCCCCTCGGCGACGGCGGCCCGCGCGGACTCCTCGAAGCGGAGCGTGTCGTAGCCGACGGGGTGGTGTACGTAGAACTTGATCATGCCGGTGTCCTGGCAGATCGGGGCCGACTCCGCTTCGGCCGTGCCGATGTTGCAGTCGATGGTGTCGAGGGCGAGCAGGGCGCGCGAGCCGCGCGCCTCCTTCTCCCGGCCGGACTGGAGCGCGCGCCGGATGTCGGCCGGCAGGTCGGACGAGGTGCGGCGGATCAGGTCGAGCAGGCTTGCGGACAGCGTGTCGGGCATACAGGGTTCCTTGTGCGGCGCGGTCGGACAATCGTCGTCTGCGGCTTGACCGAAGGATTTGGATTTCAGTATACTGCCGCCGGAGAACCGTGTCAACGACGCCTTAAGCGCGGGACCGGGGCCGAACGGAAGGCAGGGACGAGATGGATGCACTCACCGACGCGGACGTGCTGCGGATCTTCGAGGGGAGCGGGGCGCTGCTTTCGGGCCACTTCGTCCTGACGAGCGGCTACCACTCCGCGCGGTACTTCGAGAAGTTCAACGTGCTCTCGCAGCCCGGCCACGTCGAGACGTTGTGCCGCGAACTGGCGGCGCGCCTGGAGCACACGAGGCCCGACCTGGTGGTCGGCCCGACGACGCTGGGGGTCCTGCTCGCCTACGAGGTCGCCAAACACCTGGGCACGCCCGCGGCCTATGCCGAACGCGACGCCTCCGGAACGCGGGTGCTGAAGCGGGGCGCGCGCGCCGAGACCGGGCAGCGCGTGCTGGTGGTGGACGACATCCTGACCACGGGCGGGTCGGTGCGGGAATGCATCGACCTGGTGGACGCGGCGGGGGCGACGCTGTGCGGCGTGGGGCTTCTGGTGGACCGCGCCGGGGGGGAGGTCACGTTCCCGGCGCCCACGGTCGCGCTGCTGACGCTGAACGTGGAGAAGTTCGCGCCCGACGCCGTTCCCGACTGGCTTGCGGCGGTCCCCATCTCGCGCCCGGGTTCGACGGGGAAAGCCCCCTGACCCCCGCCAGCCGCTTCGCGGCTGGCGGGGGTCAGGGGCGCTACCGCTGGGTGACGCGGCCCTCGGCGGGCGGCGCCTGAGCGCCGCCGGCCAGCTTCTCTTTCAGCACCTCGACGCCCTTTTTGAGTTGCGGGTCGAAGGCGGCCGACGCGTTGAGGTCGCTCGGGTTGTCACGGCTGGCGTTGCGCATCGCCTCGACGTCTTTGTCGGTCAGCTCGACCACGAAGTCGGGCTTGATGCCGCCGCTGATCGTCTTGCCGGTCTCGTCCACCTTTTTATTGATGTCGTTCATCTTCGGCGTGAAGTAGTGCTGCGTCGTGATCTTCACCGCCGAGCTGTCCGGCAGCGGGATGATCGTCTGCACCAGCCCCTTGCCGAAGGTCGTGGTCCCCACCAGGGTCCCGATGTTGTAGTCCTTGAGTGCGCCCGCCACGATCTCGGAAGCCGAGGCGGAGTAACCGTTCACGAGCACGACGACCGGGTACTGGTCTTTCTCCAGGCGCGACTGGTGCTTGTCGGGCTCCACGTCCAGCGACGTCTTGTTGCCGTTGCGCTCCTGCACCCAGACCAGCGGGCCCTCGTGGATGAAGCGCGAGGCGATGTCCTGGGCGACGTTGAGCAGGCCGCCCGGGTTGTTGCGCAGGTCGAAGACCAGCGCCCGCATGCCGCGGGCTTCGAGCTTCTTGAGCGCCTGGGCGAACTGCTGGTCCGCCTGCTCGTTGAAGCCCTGGAGGGCGATGTAGCCGATCCCCGCCTGCTCGTCCACCATCCGGTACTCGATGATAGGCGACAGAACGACGGCCCGGACGATCGAGAGCTCGATGAACTTGTCGTGCCCCTTGCGCATCAGGGTCAGCCGGACGGGGGTGCCCTCTTCGCCGCGGATCCGCTGCACCACCTGCTCCAGGGTCAGGCCCAGGATCGGCTTGTTGTCCACCTTGACGATGATGTCGCCGGGCAGGACGCCCTTCTTGATGGCCGGCGAGTTCTCGATGGGCTCGACGATGACGACCTTCTTGTCGCGCGTTATGTCCAGCTTCGCGCCGATGCCGACGAAGTTGCCGGCCGTTTCGGCCATCTGGTCCTTGTACTCTTTGGGCGTCCAGAACGACGTGTACGGGTCGTTCAGCGTTTTCAGCATCCCCCGGATCGCCGTGTAGGTCAGCTTGGTCGAGGAGGGCGGGGCGCCGTAGTAGTCGCCGCGGATGGTGTTCATCACCTCGAAATAGGTGGCGACCGGCTCCAGCGACTTGTCCCCCTGGGCGCGCGCGGAGGCCGGGCGCAGCAGCAGGGCGAGCTTCGCCGGGATCATGCGGAGGCTGACCAGCGCGGCATAGGGGGTCCGCGGGCCCGCGGCCAGATCCTCCTGGGCGAAGCCGCCCACGAAGCCCGCCCCGATGATGGTCAGCGCGATAAGAACGGTGAGAAAGCGGCGCATAAGAGCAGGGTCTCCTTGGATCTACCGCCGTGCGGCGTCCGCCGACGCGCGGCCGCGGGCGGCGGCGGCGACGTTGGCGCGGTTCTTCAGGACCGATACCGCCCGCGTCAGCACCTGGTCTTCCGGGGTCGACCCGGCGACGGCGAGCTGGGGCGTCAGGCCGGCGCCGTGCCAGCTCGTCCCGCCCGGCGAAAGGAGCTTGCCGGTGGTCAGCGTGTAGGCGGAGCCGTCGGGCAGGGCGTACAGCGTCTGCACCATGGCGTCGCCGAAGGTGCGCCCGCCCAGCAGCGTGCCCACGCCCTTGTCGCGCAGCGAGGCGGCCAGCGCCTCGGCCAGCGCGGCGGTCCCGCGGTCCACCAGCACGACGATCGGACGGGTGGCGCGGTTCTGTGCGACCGGCGTGGTGACCGCGCGCCGCTTGTTCTGCGGCCCCATCTCCACGAACAGGTTGCCGCCGCGCGTCAGCTGCGCGCCGATCTCGACCGCGGGCTGGAGCAGCCCGCCGGGGTTTCCGCGCAGGTCCAGCACCAGCCCCGGCTGCCGCGGCAGGTCCGCCAGCGCCTGCTTGAACGCCGCCGCGGACTTCTCGGTCAGCACGTTGAGCTTGATGTAGCCGACGCCGCCGGGCAGGGTCCGGGCGACGAGGGGCGCCACCTCCGTGACCGCCGTCGTGACCTCGACCTTGACGGGGTCCTTGACGCCGGCTCGCTGGACGGTCAGCGTGTGCTTGGCGTCCTGGCCCGTCGTCAGCTTCTTCTGCGCCTGGACGAGCGTCATGCCGCCGCGCACCCGCTGCTGGGCCGCCTCGACCGCCTTCTGGAGATCTTCCTCGTCGGCGTCGCGCGCCTTGACCCGCTGCAGCACGCGGTTCGCGGCGACGAACGGGTCCGAACCCAGCACCCACTTGCCGTCCACGTGCGTGACGACGTCGCCGGGCCGCAGGCCCGCCTTCTCGGCGGGGGAGCCGGGCAGCGGGGCGACGATGACGATCTTGTGCTCGGTGTGGCCGTCGCGCTTGCGGGCGAGGATCGACACCGGCGCGCCGATCCCGGCGTAGCGGCCGCGCGCCTCGTTGTCCAGCGCCTCGCGCTCGGCGGGCTCCAGGAACCGGGAGTTCGGGTCGTTCAGGTCGGCGAGCATGGCCCGGATGGCGCCGTGGGTCATCTTGCGGTCGTCGGGCAGGCGGTCCACGTAGTTCTGCTTGACGAGCTGGTAGACCTGGAGGAAGGTGTCGAGCGGGGTCAGGCCGACGTCGTCATCGGAGACCTGCGGGCGCTGGGCGACGCGCCGCAGCCGCCCCGGGTTCGCGCCGTCGCCCGACGCCTGGGCGATCCGGGTCGTGGAGCGGTCCAGGAGCCGCTCCGGGAGCCCCGCGTTCAGGCGGGATCCGGCGGCCCAGGCGAAACCGGTCGCTAGGCCCACGGCGGTGATGGAAGCGAACGTGCCCATGCGTCGTCTTGTCAACGTGGATAACCTCCGGATCCTTGCGCTGCCGCCCCTCCGCACGGGCGGCAGGCGGAAACAGAAAAACGGCCAGAAACGTATGTCAAACAGGACGGGCATCCGAGCCCCAAAGTTCCCTGCGCCGGCGCCCGGTACTCCGGGGTGCACGTATTATACCACCGGCGGGGGGCCGCGGCTACCGGCCGGAATCTCCCGCGTATCCGCCCGCAGCGGCCCCGCCCGGCGGGGCGGGATTCCTTGACAGCACCCCCCGCCGGGCGTATAATGGAGCGTTTCTCCAGCAAGGATATTCACCACAGTTTTTCTGCTGTTTTCGCCGTTCACCCGGCCCCCCGGACCGTACCGTCGGTCGCGGGGCGGGCAGCCGAGCCGGAACGGCACGGAGGAGTTTTTTGAAGCCCCAACGACTCGCTTTGATCATCGCGTTGCTGACACTGGCAGCCGCCGCCGTGGCCCTGCTTCCCGTGCTGGCGTCCAACACCAAGCCGGGACAGGCGCTCCAGCCCAAGCTCGGCCTGGACATCCGGGGCGGCGCCCGCGTGGTCCTGGAGGCGGACACCGCCAAACTGCCCAGAGGCCAGGAGTGGAATCAGGACACCAAGAACGCGGTCAAGAACATCATCGAGAACCGCGTCAACGCCAGCGGCGTGGCCGAGGCGACCATCGCCGAGAAGGGCGAAGACCAGTTCGTGGTCGAGCTGCCCGCGGTCACCAACGAGGCGCAGATCCTCGAACAGCTCCAGAACACGGCCCGCCTGGAGTTCTACTACTCCCGCGACTGGAAGACCGAGCGCAACGCCATCGGGCGCTACGAATTCCGGTCCGGTGACGGCCCCAACGGGCGCGAGTCGGTCACCATCACGGACCGCAACGCCACGCCGCCGGTCACCTTCCGGGACCCGTTCCACATCAACGTGGCGCTGGGCGAGATGCTGGACCGGGGCGCCAAGGCCAAGGAGAAGACCACGCGGGTCACGCTGCCCGCCCCGCTGAACACCCTGGCCAACGCCGCGCGCGCCCTGCGCGCCGGGGAAGGGGAGGGGGCGCAGCCCGTCGTCACGCTGACGCAGGAGGACGCCAAGAAGATCGACGGCATGAACGAGGAGCTGCGCAACTTCAACGCCTTCCTCCAGCAGGCCGGCGAGCCGATCCTGACCGGCAACGACCTGAAGCCCAACTCCCAGAGCGGCTTCGACCCCAGCGGCGGGGCCCAGGCGGTGGTGAACGTCGAGTTCAACGCCGAGGGGGCCCGCAAATTCGCCGACTTCACCCGCGAGCACACCGGCGAGATCCTGATGGCCTACCTGGACGGCCGCATCATCTCGTGGCCGAACATCAACCAGCCGATCCCGGACGGCCGGGCGCAGATCTCGCCCTTCGCCAGCGTCCAGGAGGCCCAGGGTCTGGCCAACCTGCTGAACGGCGGCGCCCTCCCGGTCCCGCTCAGCATCGTGCAGCAGCAGTCCATCGAGCCGACGCTGGGGCAGGAGGCGGTCAACCAGGGCCTCCTCGCGGGCATCGTCGGGCTGGGGGCGGTGCTCGTCTTCATGGCGGCCTACTACCTGCTGCCGGGCATCGTCGCCTGCCTCGCGCTGCTGCTCTACACGCTGTTCACCTACGCCGTTTTCGTGCTGATCCCGGTCACGTTCACCCTGCCCGGCATCGCCGGCTTCATCCTGTCGGTGGGCATGGCCGTGGACGCGAACGTCCTGATCTTCGAGCGCACGAAAGAGGAGCTTCGGGCGGGCAGGAGCCTGCGGGCTTCCATCGAGGCCGGCTTCTCGCGGGCGTTCTCGGCCATCTTCGACGCCAACGTGTGTACCGCGATCACGTCGATCCTGCTGTACAACTTCGGGACCGGCCCCGTCCGCGGCTTCGCCCTCACGCTCCTGATCGGCGTCGCCATCTCGATGTTCACGGCCATCACGGTCTCGCGGACGCTGCTGCTTCTGGTCGCGAACACGAAGACCGGGCAGAACCTGAACGCCTGGGGCATCAACCGGACGTGGAACCCGCGCCTGGACGTGGTCGGGAAGCGCTTCCGGTGGTACGCCCTGTCGATCGCGGTGATCGTCCCGGGCCTGATCTACGCCTTTCTGGGCGGGTTCAAGCCCGGCATCGACTTCACCGGCGGCTCCGAGCTGACGCTGCGCTTCGCGCGCCCCGTCACCCGCACCCAGGTCCAGGAGGCGGTCCGGGCCCAGGGCATCGAGGACCCGATCGCCCAGATCTCCGAGAGGAACACCGTTTTCCTGCGGGTCCCGCGCAGCGCCGAGCAGAGAGAGATCACCCAGCAGCAGGCCGAGACGCTGGTGAGCGGTCTGGAGTCGCGCATACCCAATAACGACGTGACGCTCCAGAGCTTCGAGACCATCGGCTCGTCCATCTCGAACGAACTGACCCGCAACGCGCTCACCGCGGTCCTGTTCTCGTCGCTCGCGATCCTGCTGTACCTGACGACGCGCTTCGCCATCGGCGGGTTCGTCAACGGCCTGAAGTTCGGCGTGTGCGCCATCCTCGCGATGCTCCATGACGTCGCCCTGCTGGTCGGCGCGTTCGTGGTGCTGGGGTACTTCCTGAACTGGAAGGTCGACACGCTGTTCGTGACCGCCGCGCTCACGGTCCTGTCGTTCTCGGTCCACGACACGATCGTCATCTTCGACCGCATCCGCGAAAACCTCCGGGGC
>CADCTO010000422.1 GCA_902805585.1 uncultured Armatimonadota bacterium
TCGCGCAGCACCTCATCCGCATCCGGCGCAACCACGTCCGGCGTGTCGACGGAGGCGATAGGGATCGGGATCGCCGCCGCACGGCGCCAGAAGGCGTGGAGGACCTCGGGCAGCGCGGCGACCGGCAGCACGAAATCGACCAGGCCGGTGGCAATCGCGCTGCGCGGCATGCCGGGGAACAGGGCCGTTTCCGGGTCCTGCACCACCGCCACGCCGTCGCGCTCCTTGACCGCCTGAAGACCCGCCGTGCCGTCGTCCAGCGTCCCCGACAGCACCACGCCGACCACGCGGCGCCCGTAGGCGCGGGCCGCGCTGCGGAACAGGGGATCGGCGGCGGGCCGGTGCCCGTTCTCGCTGGGGCCGCGCACCACGCGGACGCGGCCCGCCTTGACCAGGAGGTGGTGGTCGGGCGGGGCGACATAGATGCGGCCCGTCCGGATCTCCTCGCCATCGACCGCGTGGGCCGCGGGCAGCGCCCCGGCCCGGCTCAGGATCTGCGGCATCACGCTCGACCCGTGCGCCGGGACATGCAGGACGACGAACACCGCCGCCGGCAGATCGGCGGGCAGCCCGCCCGCCAGCGCCGACAGCGCCTCCACGCCCCCCGCGGACGCCCCGACCACGATGATGTCATGCCCCGGCATTCGTATCCCTTCCCGTTGAAGCAAAACAAACCTGCTATATATCACATTTGTGGAGGCGGCGCCATTCGCGGCGCGTGCCGGCCGGGAAAGCGGTCACGGGAAATCGTTCCAGGGCGCGTCGTTTCGGCTGCCATGCTGTTCCCCGCCACGCCCGCCCGTTCCTCCTGTGGGAGGCCCTCACCCCCTTCCCCTCTCCCCCGGCTTCCGCTTCGCGGGGGGAGAGGGGAAGGGGGTGAGGGCTCACCGGCGACGTTCGGCGTCAGTACGGATGGGACGGGTCGTGCCAGGTGCTGAGCCACAGAACGCTTCCGACCGGGTTCTCTTCGTAGCAGATTTCCGCGTGACGCAGGCAGTTCTCCAGAGCGGAAGCCGCCTCGGACATGCTTTCGCACCAGAAAAACAGCGGGTTCGCTTCCTCGGACGCCCACTCCCGCACGGACGCCCGCGCCGCCTCCAGGTCGCCGGTGCGCAGGAGCGCCAGGAGCGCCGGCTTTCGCAGGAAACGGAGCGCCTCGCGGCGTTCGTGCGCCTGCCGTTCACGCGCCGCCTTCTCGTGCTGTTTCGTCCTGCGCCGGAGGGTCGGGACGTTATACGCCGCCTCCACGACCACCGCCCGAACCGCCGGGTAGTCTCCATAGAGTCGCCGGGCCCATTCGCGGGCGTCTTGTGCGATCTGCCCCTCGTCGGGGTCTGTTATTGCGTCCCGCCGCTTCATAGAAACTGCCTCTCACCAGGAGTAGAGGTTTGCCTCGCAGGGCACCCAGCGGTCGGTGAAGCGCCGGCCCTTCCCGAGCGCCTTGCCCGTCCGCTCGTTCTTCAGCCCGTCCACCGCGTCGCGGAACTGGAGGGTGATGGTCAACGGGCGCTCGGACAGCGGGGTGTCGACCGCGCCCGCGGCGTCGATCCTGGCCCCGCGCAGCGGGTTCATGACCACGCACAGGTAACGCTTCCCGTTCTTGTTCCAGAACAGACGCTCCGCGAGCGGCAGTTCCTTCCCGTCGGCAGAAACGCGCACACGGGGCTCCAGCCGGGTGACCGCGGTGCCCTTCCGACTGCGCAGCTGCGCCGCGAGGCGTGCCCGGTACCGGGCGCCGTCCGCCGTGGTGCGGACCAGCAGGTACGGCAGAGGCGTCCAGTTCGCGTAGTAGGTCAGACCCTTCCCAAAACGGTTCGTTATGCCGCTGCCGAGATCGCCGGAGGCGGGCGCCGCGGTCGAGGCGCTGCCGCGCGAACGGAGCCCCCGCTCGTAGAGCACCATCCCGTCGGAGTCCCTGCGGGCGCCGTCGTAGGACAGGCGGTCCCCGAGCGGCTTCTGGTACCGTTCCGCGTTCACCTCGGTGACCGTTTTGCCGTCCAGAACGCCCTGGGCCGGATCGCGCGCGATTCCGAACGCCGCGTCGAGCGCGCCCGCGCCGCCGGGCCGCGCCGTGCCGTGCTCATCGAAGACACCCGGCAGGTAGTCCGCGATCAGCGTCCCCCCGCCCGCCACCCATTCGCGTATCGCCGCCGCCTCCGCGTCCGAAAGCGCGAGCGTACGCGGCAGGATCAGGACACGGTACGCGGCGAGCGCTGCCGCCCCCTTCTTCGCCACCTCCCGGTAGGAGACGACGTTGTACTGGAACCCCGCGTCCTCCAGCAGCTTCATCCAGGCCGTGCGGTTGAGGATGTCGGTCGCGTTGTCGTTGTTCATCGACGAGCTGCGGTTCACCCAGGTGCGACCGTGTGGCTGGATGTCCATGAACCACGACAACGCGATGCTCGGCTGCGAGTAGTACAGGCCGATGCCGTCGTGCGCGAAGGTCGCGCCGGGGAAGATCTCGCTCACGGGCCCCTGGACCTGTCGGAACGTGTCGGCCAGGGCGCGCACGCTCGGGCGCGCCGCCCCGTTCTCGAACCACGGACCCCGGGGCGTGTCGGGCCAGCAGATCACGCCGCGGTTGCCGTGCACGAGGTAGTACCAGAGGAACCACTTGTCCTGCGGCAGGTTCTCGGTCAGGAAGTAGGTCTGGACGCGCGGGCGGCGCGTGCCCCAGAACGAGCGCAGGATCTCGTTGGTCCCGCCGATGTCGTAGGCCTCCATCCACTGCACGGATTCGGCTAAACGGGCGTAGTCGAACCCGCCGTACGCTGCCGGCGCCTGCCCGCCCACGAACCCGGCGGGCGTGGCCGGGTCCAGCGCGTTGGCCTCGCGCGTCAGCTCGGCCAGCAGGTCGGCCCACGCGCCGTCCATGAAACGGCGGTGATCGAGCCAGGGCGCCAGGTTCCACCGGTCCAGCGGCTGCGCGTGGAACGGCAGCAGGTCGTCCACGCCCCGCGGCTCGACGTCCTCCCAGCGGGTGAACGTCGTCCCCCACTGGCGGTTCAGGGCCGGAAGGCCCTTGTACTCCGTTTGCAGCCACGTGCGGAAGCGGGCCAACCCTTCCGGGGACCAGTCCACGTCGGCCGGCGAGGTGAACGAGGTCAGCGAGATCTCGTCGTCGAAGGCGTACGCCAGGACCGGGCCGGTCCGTGCCCGCGTGATGTTATCGCGCATCCGCTCTTTGAGGCGGGCGCGCACCGCGGGGTCCCAGATGCTGCGCGGGCGCACGGGCCGCCGCCGGTCCTTCCGGTACCCCTCCAGAAAGGCGTCCCATTCGTTCCGGTGCAGGTACAGGTCGCCCTTGCCCGCCGCATGGTCCACGTAGTAGACGAACCGGTTCCGCTTCGCGAACGTCAGCAGCTCGTCCGAGAAGCCGTTGTCCAGATGAACGCCGCGCAGGTTCAGGCTCTCGTACAGGCGTTTCGCTTCCGGCCCGGGCGGCGGCGTCTTGTACTGCCACACCAGCAGCACGAAGCGTTTCCAGCGGTCGGCGGCGGCGGAGGGCGGACCGGCGGCGCCCCCCGCACCGGGAGCGGCGGCGGGCAGAAGCGGGGCGCAAATCACGAGGAGCGACCCGGCCGCCGCACCGGCGAAGAGCGCGCGCAGGGAACGTCGCCCCCGCCGCCGGCCCGACAAGAAAGCGAGCATGGTGTCTACGTGACCTTTCCCGCGCGTCTTCCGGAGCCGGTCTCCTCCGACCGCTTCCGGAACCAGTCCTGCTCGGATCGGCGAACTCCTCCGCATAAGCGTCCGGCCGGGCACCGGCCGTAATGCCGGGGAACTGCGCGCGGATCGTGTCCCCTGAGTGCCGCTCCAGCTCCGCCGACCGTGCCTTATCTGAAAGGTGCCCGGCGTTTCCACGGGCCATTCGTCGCGGAGAACGTCCGCCTGCGTGGGGATATGATACCCGTAAGGGCTCTTGCCCCGGGGCGCCGCCGGCCGGCCGTTAAACCCTAGCCTGCTAAACCGGTCGCTGTCCGCTCTGGGGCCGCGTGGGCCATGGAGAGCCCGCCTCCCCTTTCTCCTTCCGTTACGCCCTACAACGTCCCTTCGGTGTCATCGGTTCGGCCTGTCACCTTTCCTTCACGACAGGCTGTCCGGATTGCTCGCAAGGACCCGGAGCAGAGGAGGCCACGAGGGCGCCAGGAGCACCAAAATCGAGGGTTTTGGAAGGAGCCAAATGACATTCGATGGGCAACGGGTCCTGACTCATCCGCCTGTCAGGCGAGGAGGCGTATGGTCTCTTTTTTCTTTTGACATGGCGCCCTTCCCATGCTATACTCTGCTATCACGAAATAGCCACAGGGTACCACGAAGTCGTGGCGTGGTACTGCGCGGGCCAGTCGAGTGACAAGAAAGCAGACAACAGATTCGACGGCAGCGGCGCCCCCGGGGGCGCCGCGCGCCGCCGCCCACCCGACCATCGCGACCATCGCCGCGCAGATGGGGTTGTCGCGGGCGACCGTCACGCACGTGCTGAACGGGCGGGCCGCGGAGCAGCGCATCCGCCCCGAGACGCAGCGCCGCGTCCTGGAAGTCGCGCAGGAGATGGGCTACCGGGCGAACGCGTCCGCCCGGGCCGTCCGGGCGGGCCGCTTCGGGAACCTCGCGCTGATCCAGTCGCTGCTCGGGGCATACCTTCCCCGGGAACTGCTCCACGGATTGACGAAGGCGACCGCGGACGGCGACCTGCACCTGGTGCTGACCCAGGTCCCGGACGACGTCATCGACGACGCGTCGTATCTGCCGCACACGATGCGCGCGCTGTCCGCCGACGGCGTCTTGATCAACCGGCACGTCGGGTTCTCGCAGCCCCTCCTGGACCGGATCCACCGGCTTCGCATCCCGGCCGTCTTCCTGAACGTGCGGCAGGACTTCGACTGCATCCATCCCGACGAGCGGATGGGCGGGCGCATCGCCGCCGAGTTCCTGCTGGGCCTCGGGCACGAGCGCATCGCCTATCTCGACACCGAGGACCCGGGAAATCAGCATTTCAGCAAGCGCGACCGCCGCGCCGGCTACGAGCAGGCGGTGCTGTCGGCGGGGAAGGCGCCCCGGGTGCACCTGCTCCCGCGCGAGTGGCGCACGCCCGGGAAACCGAGCACGGACCGGCGCGTGGAGTCGGCGCGGTCGCTGCTGCTGGCGCGCGACGACCGGCCGACGGCGGTGCTCGCGTACGAACTGGCGGAAGCGATGGCCGTGGTGCATGCCGCCCACCTGCTCGGCCTGCGGATACCGGAGGACCTTTCGGTCCTCCTGTTCCACAACCGGATCGACGACCGTTATTTCTTCCCGTTCCATACGGTGAGCAACGTGATGGAGGAGGTCGGCGCGGGCGCCGTCGGCATGCTCCTCGAGAAGATCGGGAGCCCGGAGGTGCCCTTGCCGGCGCGCGTCGTGCCGGTGACTCTGCTGGGTGGAGCCACCTGCATGCCTCCACCTCCCTGACCGGACGACCGGCGGGAGCGCCCGCAACCGGGCTTCAACACCATGGTACAGGTGGCGGCCCGCGCCGCAGAGTAACAACGACTCCGCACCGAAGGAGGCTCGACCATGTATATCGTCCCACTCGTGATG
>CADCTO010000423.1 GCA_902805585.1 uncultured Armatimonadota bacterium
CCTCAAGCACCCCCGCTGGCTCCATGTGCTCCCGAACGGGGACGTGTGTACCGCCCCTGGATGCTGAGACACCTTGGTGGAGCCTACGCGGCGAGAGCCGCGGGCGGAAGCTGGTTGGCACGGATGGCCTCGGGCGGCCTGAACCCGTGCCGCTGGATGAGCCAGGTTGAGTTGTAGGTCTCGCGGAAGGCGAGCAGGGCCTGGCGGAGCTCCTCGACGGTGTCGAAGGTGTGGACCCAGAGCAGGTTCTCCTTGAGCGTGCGGATGAACCGCTCGGCGCAGCCGTTGCCCTCTGGCGCACGTACGAAGGCGGGCGAGCTCTCGATCCCGAGGAAGGCGAGCTCTGCCTGGAACGCGTCGGCCATGTACTGCGAGCCGTGATCGTGCCGAACGGCGAGCCCGCGCGCGATGTCCTTGGCGAACGCCCCGAAGTGACGCCGCACGCCCTGGCGGATCGGCTCAAGCGCCTCGAAGCGGGTGGCCCGGCGTGCGGCGTGGAGGCCCACGCACTCGGCCGAGCAATGGTCGACGGCCACGAACACCGCGGCCTGACCCTCGCCGGTGATCGTGGTGGTCAGGTCGGTGCCCCACATCGTGTCCACCTGGTCGGGGATGATTGTGCCGTCGTGGTTGCGCGGGCCCCGGGGCGTGCCGACCCGCGAGGGGGCAAGCAGACCGTGCTCGCGCATGAGCCGCAACACCCGGCGCTTGGAGGTGCGCAGGCCGCCCACGCGCAGCCTTGCCCACACCTTCCGGTGTCCCTCGCCATGGAACGGGCTGGCGGAAAGAACAGCGCGGATCGCCTCCAGCAGCCCCGCATCCGCTATCGGCCCGACCGGACCCGGACGCCGCACCGGCTTGGGCCGGGAGGGGGAGAGGTGCCGGTGGACGGTGGCGCGCGACACCCGCCAGACCCGGCACACCCGGGCCAGACCGTAGGGTTTGCCGCTCGCGGGCGAAGCGGACCGGCTCATGGCCGCAACCGCCGCCGAGCTAAAGGGCCGGGGCCGTGCGCCTCCAAGGCGGCGATCTTGGCTTCCAGCAACTCGCGCTCGAGCAGCATCTCGCCCAGCCTGGCCTTCAAGCGCCCGCTCTCCAGCGCCTCACCGTTGGTGGGCCGGGTTGTCAGGCTCGCCTCGCCCCCGGCCAGGAACGCGTCACGCCAGCCGGACAGCGTGGCCGCCGTCACGCCCAGCGCACGCGAGACCGTCTCCAGGTCCTCGCCTCGCAACAGCCGCAGCACGGCATCGCGCTTACGTTGCCGCGACATGCGCCCGCCCCGGCCAGGGCCCGCCGCACCCGAACCCGTCGTCTCTGTCGTCATCACGATCACCCCCTGTCGCGGAAACCGTCCGCTTGCGGGGTGTCTCAATCAACCGAGGGGCGAAGGAGAGGAGGTCTACCTCAGGGCTTACGAGACGGTCAGCGACGCACGCGCGTCGATCGGCCGATACCTGGCCTTCTACAATGGCCGCAGCCCCATTCGAGCCTTGACCGGCAGACGCCGGACCAGGCCCCCTTCACTCGGCTGCCACAATCCGTGGCAGCCTGAACCCGGTA
>CADCTO010000424.1 GCA_902805585.1 uncultured Armatimonadota bacterium
GAGGTATTCGTCCACCGTGCGTACGCCGAAGTCTTCGCCGCCCTTGCGCGCGGACAGGGCGAGCAGGAGGGCGCGCGCCGTGTCCAGCGAGGTCAGGCAGGGGACGCTGCGCTCGACGGACGCGCGGCGGATGAGCGCGCCCTCGCGCTCGATGCGCTTGTCCTTCGAGATCGTGTTGATCAGCAGGTCCACGCGCCCCCCGTAGATCAGGTCGATCAGGTTCGGCGAACCCTCGCTGATCTTGTTGACAGGTTCGGCGTCCACGCCCGATTGGCGCAGGAAGCGCGCGGTCCCGGCGGTGGCGAAGATGCGGAAGCCCAGGCGCGCGAACTCCTGCAGAATCGGCAGGGCCTCGTTTTTGTCGGCGTCGGCGATGGTGGCAAGCAAGGAACCCTTGAGGGGCACGTCCACGCCCGCGGCGAGCAGGGCCTTGTACAGGGCGCGCGGGTAGTCCACGTCCTGGCCCAGGATCTCCCCGGTCGATTTCATCTCGGGGCCGAGCGGGATGTCGACGCCCGCGAGTTTCTGGAACGAGAAGACCGGGGCCTTGACGGCCGGGTTCTTCTGGTTCGGCCACAGCCCGCCCTGGTACCCCTGCGCGGGAAGGCTTTCGCCCAGGATGCAGCGCGTCGCCACCTGGACCATCGGGACCCCGGTGATCTTGGACAGGTAGGGGACCGTGCGCGACGAGCGCGGGTTGACCTCGATGATGTACGGCTCGTCGTTCTCGCACACGAACTGGATGTTCATCAGGCCGACGACTTTCATCGCCCGCGCGAGACGCGTGGCGTAGTCGGCCATCTTCTCGACGGTTTCCTGCTTGAGCGACTGCGGCGGGTACACTGCCATGGAGTCGCCGGAGTGGACGCCGGCGCGCTCGATGTGCTCCATGATGCCGGGCAACAGACAGGTCTCGCCGTCCGAGATGCAGTCGACCTCGACCTCCTTGCCGACGATATAGCGGTCGACGAGGATGGGCGCCTTGGGCGACACGTCCACGGCGTAGCGCATGTACCCGCGCAGCTCGTCCTCGCCGTAGACGATCTCCATCGCCCGGCCGCCGAGCACGTAGGAGGGGCGTACCAAACACGGGTAGCCGATCTCGCGGGCGACCTCGACGGCGGCGTCCGCGCTGGTGACGGCACGCCCGGCGGGCTTGGGGATGTCCAGCCGGCGCAGCAGCAGCTCGAACTGCTCCCGGTCCTCGGCCAGGTCGATGCTTTCCGCCGACGAGCCCAGGATCGGAACGCCCGCGTCGTGGAGCGGGCGCGCCAGGTTGATCGCGGTCTGCCCGCCGAACTGCACGATCACCCCCTCATAGGGTTCTTCGCGGTCCAGCACGTTCAGCACGTCCTCGCTCGTCAGCGGCTCGAAGTACAGCCGGTCGGACGTGTCGAAGTCGGTCGAAACGGTTTCGGGGTTGTTGTTCAGGATGATCGCTTCGTAGCCCATATCGCGCACGGCCCACACGCAGTGGACCGAGCAGTAGTCGAACTCGATCCCCTGCCCGATGCGGATCGGCCCGGAGCCGAGGACGACGATTTTCTTTTTCTCGCTCATTACTTTCCTTACATTGCCCGCAGTGTCAGGACTTCCTGCACCGCCTCTTCCACCGCGCGCGTCTGATTGTTGATCTGGGTGACGACTTCCTGCACCCGCGCCGCGACCGGCGGCAGCGACAAGGACGCGTCGCCGCCCTCCGGCACGGCGTTCCGGTGCACCAGAGCCCCCTGCAACGTCAGGAGTGTCTGCGTGACGACCTCCTGCTGCGCCTGGACGCGCTCCCGGACGGGTCCCAGGCGCCGCGCGCTTTCCAACCGGGCGGCGCACAGCTCCAGGCTTTGTGTCAGGGCCTGCCGCGCGGCAGGGTCGGTCGCGGCGTCACGGCGCCGCTCCAGTTCTTCCCGTTCCGCCTGGAGGGCCGCCACCTGATCCGGGGCGGCGCTGCCCCGCAGCTTCGTTTCCTGGGCTTCGAGTTCGCTCCCGGCCCGCATCAGTGCGTTCATCTGGGCCAGCAGGGAGCGGGATTCCTTTTCCCGGGGCTCGTTTTTCGACATGCCCCGCTCCGTGAGCAGAAAAACCGTCTCCGCGTAGGTGCGCTCCGCGCGCGTCTGCGCGACCTGAGACAGCAGCTCTCGCAACAGCAAGTGCTCGTACTGGTGGCGCAGCCGCCTGCCGTAGTGGCGGGACAGGATCGCATACAGCGCCAGGGCGGGAACGGCCGCCGTGAACAGGCCCGGCAAGGGAGGGCCCGCCCAGCGCC
Organism: uncultured Armatimonadota bacterium; assembly: GCA_902805585.1. Classification (GTDB taxonomy): domain Bacteria; phylum Armatimonadota; class Armatimonadia; order Armatimonadales; family Armatimonadaceae; genus CADCTO01. The sequence continues at coordinate 2,264 of CADCTO010000424.1, forward strand.
CCGTGACGACGAGCAGGTGGAACAGGACGAAGGTCGCCAGAAACGCCACCGCGCCGAACAGCGTGCGCATCCCCTGTTCGGCCATCGCGCGCCGCCGCACCAATCGCGAGAGCGACGACACGCCGCCGAACGAGTCCGCGACCACGGCCGCCTGCGCCTCGCGCTCGCGGACGCGCCGCGCGAGGCCGGGGTCGATGTCGCTCAGTCGGAGTCGCATCATGCGCGTGCCTGCACGGCCGCCAACGACCTGGCGAGCAGGCCCAGGAAACGGTCGATTTCCTCTTCGGTGACCGAGAGGTTGGGGCGCGTGCGGATGCTGTTGCGGCCGGCGCCGAGGAGGAGGAGGTTATGCTCCTCGCGGGCGATCTCGACGAGCCGGGTCTTGTGGGCGGGCGTGTCCAGTGAAAAACCCTGGTACAGGCCCATGCCGCGCACGTTGTAGATGGGCGAGCCGGGCGCGTCTGCGAGGGCGCACAGGCCCGCCTGGAGCCGTTCGCCTTTGCGGGCCGCCGCCTCGATCAGGCCCTCGTCTTCGACGATCTTCATTTCCTGGACGACGCGCACCATGTCGGCGAGCGTCCCGCCCCAGGTCGAGTCGAGGACGCCGATGTCCTCCAGCGGCTCGCGCATGTAGACCACGCCGCAGCCGAACTTCTTGCCGACGGCGACGGCCATGGGGGGGTGGGGCAGATCGAAGTGGTCGATGGCGAACCGCTTCCCCGTAGCGCCCAGACCGGTCTGCACCTCGTCGAAGGCCAGATAGACGTCGTGTTCGTGGGCCAGCTCCGACAGGCCGCGGAAGAACTCCGGCTGCGCGACCCGCTGGCCGCCCGCGCCCTGGATGGGCTCGACGAGGATGCCGACTACTTCGTCGGCCATCTGCGACAACACGGTTCCGATCGTCTCCAGCGCCTGCTCCGTCCGGGCGGAGTTCTTGGCGTCGCTCTCGGACGTGTTGACGGCGGGGAACGGCAGCTTGATGTTACCACCCGCCGTCAGTCCGTGGAAGTCCTTGGTGGCGACGGGATCGACGGTCTGGGTGACGCCGAGCGCGAAGACGGTGCGCCCGTGGAACGCCTGGTCGAAGTAGAGGAAGCGCCGCCCGCTCACCGGCCGGTTCTGTTCGCGCCGCTTCGCGTTGAACTTGGCGACCAGGTACTTCATCATGTTCTCGATCGCTTCGGCGCCGGAGTTGACGGCGTAGACCTCGAGGCGCTCGTTCCGCAGCGCTTCCGGCGCGATCCGGTAGATGAGGCGGTAGTAGTCCAGACACTCGGGCGTCAGGAAGTCGGGGTTGGCGACCTTGTTGTTGGCCGCGCGCACGAGCCGCTCGACGTACGCGGGCTCGTACAGTCGCGGGTGGTTGTGGCCGATCAGCTTGGAGCCGAAGTACCCCGCCCAGTCGAACAGGCGCTGCCCGTCGAGCGTCTGGAGCCACATGCCCTCGCACTTCGCCAGATCGAGCACGAAGGGGTAGGGCGTGGCGATGACGTAGCGCGACAGTTCGTCGAGCATCGCCGCCGAGAGGGGGCCGGGGTACTTCGGGTTTCCGTCCGTCATGGTTTCGGGAGGCGCGGAAAGGCGCCCGTCTCCTTTAACACGCGATGGCGTGGCGGCGGCAGACGCCGGACAACAGTTCCCACAGCGCATCCAGGGTGCGCTCCGCCGCTTCCGCGACCGCCGAAGCGTTGCGTGCGTCCACGTACTGCGCCAGCAGGGCGCGCTCGGCGGCGGCGTGCTCGCGGTCGGCCTCTATGTGGACGCTGAAGTAGCGGTAGCCCTCGTCGTCATCCGCCATGCCGTAGAACGCGCGCAGGCCGTCGATCTTGGATTCGGATACGGCCGGGATCTGGCTCTCGTACGCGTACAGCGCGGCCAGCCCTTCGGCGGTCGATCCGCCGCGGCACAGGGCGCGGAAGGTCTCGATCAGGCCGCGCGTCTCGGGCCAGGGGGACGCGTTCCGCGCGTCTTCCGCCCCGACGCCCAGGCTTTCGGCGAAGCGCAGCCACAGTTCCGGGTGGTTCGGGTCGCCGGCCTCCTCGTCGATCAGGTTCGCCAGTATCTGGCGGCGCGTGGCCGCGTCCTCCGTGCCGGCGTGGACGGCGGACAGGTAGGTCGGGAAGGCGGCGACGTGCTGGTAGTACTGGCGCGCGTAGTCCTGGAGCGCGGGCCGGCTCAGTTCGCCGCGCGTCCATGCCTGGTAGAAGGGGTGGGTGAGCAGGTGCCTGGCCGCGATGCGGGCGTCGATGTCGTCGAGATAGATCGTGTTGTCCATGGCGCAATTCCTCCGTTGTTGTGTCGGCGTTTGTTTCAGTACGCCGTGTAGATCGTGTACGTTTCGATGCGCTCGAAGCCCAGGCGCGCGTACAGCGGCACGCCGGCCGACGACGACTGGAGCACACACGTGTCCAGCCCGCGCTCCCGCGCGTCGGCGAAGACCCGGCGCAGCAGGGCGGTGGCGACCCCCTCGCGGCGGTGGTCCGGGTGGGTCCCGACGTTATAGACGCCCGCAAGCCCCGCGGCCTCGCAGAGCGCCGCCGACCCCACCGGCGCGCCGTCCCGATAGGCCGCATACAGGCGGAACAGGGGCGCGGCGGGGACCCCCGGCAGGGCGATCCGCGACAGGTGCTCGGCGATGCCGAACGCCGCCTGGAGCAGGAGCCGGTGGTCCGCGACGGTCTCGTCCGTCGCCGCGGCGCGGATCTCCAGGCCCGCACGGTCCGGCGGCCAGTCCTCGCCCGGCAGCGTGGCGCGCGCCAGGACGGGCATCGTCTGGGCTTCCAGCAGGCCGGCTTCGCGCAGGCGCGCGGGCGCGGCCACGGGGGCCACCTCGCCCTGCACCAGGGCCCAGGGCATGCCGCGCGCGCCGTAAAAGTCGCGCGCGCGCGTCACCAGATCGTCGAAATCGTCGCGGCGCGGCTCCACGAACGCCGGGTTGAACAGGGCGATGGGCACGCCGGTGGCGATCAGGCACAGGCCGCTCTGCTCGTGGACCGCGCCGGACGAAGCCCCCCGCGCCATGATGCGGAACGTTTCACGGCAGTTCTCGTCGGCCCGCCAGCAAAGCTCCGCGCGGTCCATCCCCCGGTTCACTGCGGCGGCGGCGCAGGAGAAGCGCCCGGCGCCCCCCCGGGCGGGGCCGGCGGAGCGGCCCCGGGCGTCGCGTCCCCGGGCCCCGTTCCCGGCGCCGCCGCGCCCGCGGCCCGGGCAGCCGCCGCTCCCCGCGTACCTTGCGAACTACGACCCGGCCCGGTTCTACGCGATGCAGGTCCAGGGCTTCGTGGACCGCGAGCGGAACGACTGGGACGGTTTC
>CADCTO010000425.1 GCA_902805585.1 uncultured Armatimonadota bacterium
GGCAGGCCTGGAAGACCTTTTCGATGTGGTTGTCGCCGTCTTCGCGCCGGCCGACGTGCAGGCCGAACGACTCCAGGCGCGGGAGCAGCGCGCGGGTCGCCCGCCCCTTTCGGACGACGAGATCACGCGCCGGCTCCAGGCGCAACTGTCGTCGGAGGAGAAAGTCCGCCGCGCCGACTACGTCATCCGTACCGACGTCCCCCTCTCCGACACCGAGGCGGAAGTAGGCCGCGTATGGGCGGATCTTACGAAGACGGACGCTCCGCGACGCGCACGCGCATGAAAATCGAGCGCCTCGACCACCTTGTCCTCACGGTGCGCGACATCGACGCCGCCTGCGCCTGGTACGAGCGCGTGCTCGGGATGCAGGTCGAGACGTTCGCGGGGAACCGAAAAGCGCTGCGCTTCGGCAGCCAGAAGATCAACCTGCACCAGTCCGGGCGCGAGTTCGAGCCGAAAGCCCTGTCCCCCACCCCGGGTTCCGGCGACCTGTGCTTCCTCACCGCCACGCCGCTGGCGGAGGTGACCGAGCATCTGAGCGCCAGCGACGTCGCGATCATCGAAGGCCCCGTGCGCCGGACCGGCGCCGTCGGCCCCATCGATTCGCTCTACGTCCGGGACCCGGACGGCAACCTCATCGAGTTAAGCACGCCCCGTTAGGAACGACTCGCCAATCCGTCACGCTAATGCTCCCAGGCGTAGCCTTCCAGGCGGCGCCGCGCCAGCAGGAGCGGGACGACCGCCGTGAGTGCCTAGAACAGGGCGAAGAAGACGCTCGCCCCCGTGCGGACCAGGACGGCGCGCTCGGGCCACTGGAGGGCGAGAAACAGGCCGCCGCCCAGCGCGATCCCGGCGATGAGGATATACCCCGTGGCGCCGACGAAACCCCAGATCAGGGCGGACACGCTCGCGCGATGGGCGGGATTGTCGTAGACGAAGCGGGGGAACAGCCCCGCGATCCCAACGGCTAGTCCGCAAAGCGCCGCGCAAACAAGGCCGAGCGCACCGGCGCCGGCCAGGCCCCAGGAGAGCGGCGCGCGGAAGACGGCGCAGGAGATGAGGAACAGCGGCACGCACAGGGCGACGGAAAGGCCGAACGCCCAGACGAACTTGGCCCACAGGAACTGCGCGACCGAGACGGGCGCGTGCAGCACGGCCCAGAACGCCCGCCCCTCCAGCCCGACCGACGATAATCCCAGGATGCTGGTCTCCATGAACGCGATGGTGGCGATCATGCTGGCGGAGAAGTAGAACAGGTCGAGCGACTCGGCTCCCTGTTGAAGGACGGCTCCGGCCAGGACAAACGGGACCAGGTACAGGATGACGGGGATGCCGGCCTGGGACAGGAGCACGAGGTCACGGAGGAGGTAACGCGTGTCTTTGGCGACCAGGGCGCGCGCGGGCGGGGAAAGCAGCGGGACGACGCGCAGGAAGCGGTCGAAGGTGCGTTCCCCGGCGGCAAGAGAACCCCGCCCCTCGCCCTCCAGAAGCGTCTCCCCCAGCAACACCCGCCGTCCCACGGCCAGGGATGCCGCGCCGCACGCGAGTGTCGCGACCAGCAGGAGCAGGAGCGGCGCCACCGCCCTCGCGGGGAGGGGCGATGCCAGGCCGATCAGCGCGTCGGAAGCCCACGTCGACGGCATCCACGCGGGGACCGGCGACAGATTCCACGCGCGGTCGGGAAGCGCGCCGCGCGCGAGCCGGCTGATCGAATTCGCCTGACCGGCGATCTCGGAGACGGACAGCAAGCACAGGCCCACGGCAAGGACCACGCTCACGAGGGCGACGACGGCCCGGACCCGACGCAGGCCCACGACGCGCGCGAGCAGGAGCAGCAGCGCGGCGGTGAGCAGGGGCGGCAGCGCGAGGAACAGGAGCACGAGGGCGACAAAGACCGGCCACGCCCAGAAGGGGAGGCGCAGCGCCGCCGCGGAGCCGACGAGCAGCGGCACGCCGATCACGACGAACTGCGCCGACGCGACAAGAACGACATCGACGAGACGCGCCAGGACGACCGCGGCCGGCCGCGCGGGCGTCGCGAGCAGCAGAACCAGATCCCCCGGGGCGAACAGCGTCGAAGCGGCGAAGGGGACCGCGCTGCCCAGGAGCAGCAGGAACAGGTAGAGCAGGGTCCGCGCGATCAAAAGGTGCAGGGTATCCTCGCCCAGGCGCCGCGTCCCCCACAGGAGCCCGCCGAACGCCCCGGCGATCACGACGAACAGCGCGAGGCTGGCCGCCGCCAGCCCGGCCAGGAACCAGCGCTCCCGGACGCTCGCGAAGCGGACGCCGTTCCGCGCGGCCCGCAGGCGCATCCCGAGGAGCAGGCGGAGGTGTGCCAGCACCTAGATCTCGGCGACGAAGTCGCGCAGGACGGACAACATCTTGTCCTGCTCGACCAGGAACGCGTCGTGACCGTAGGCCGAATCGAGCAGGAAGTGGCGCACGTCGCGGTTGTGGCGCCGGAGGATCGCGACGATCTCGTCGGTCTCCTGGGGTGGGAACAGGTCGTCGGAGCGGATGGCGACGAGCAGGGTCCTGGCGGTGACGCGAGCGAGGGCCGCCTCCAGCGACGGGTAGCCGCGCGAAACGTCGTGCAGGTCGCAGGCTTTGGTCAGGTAGAGGTAAGAATTGGCGTCGAATCGCCGCACGAGGGCTTCCCCTTCGTCATGCAGGTAGCGCTCGACGTCGAACCGGGCATGCAGGTCCCGCTCGATGGCGGACTCTTCCGACGCGGGTTTGCGGCCGAACTGCTCCTGGAGCACGGCGTCGGAAAGGTACGTGACGGTGCCGACCATGCGGGCCAGCGCGAGGCCGGCGTCCGGCCCGCCGTCCTCGGAACCATAATAGTCCCCTTTGTTCCACCGGGGGTCCAGGCAGATGGCGCGACGGGCGATCTCGTTGAAGGCGATGCCGCGCGCCGAAAGGCGGGCGGTCGTGGCGATGGGGAGCGCGGCGCGGACGCGCTCGGGATACATGACGGCCCATTCGAGCGCCTGCATCCCGCCCATGGAGCCCCCCGCGACCAGGCGCAGCTCCTCGATGCCCAGGTGCCGGAGCAGGCGCTCCTGGACGCGCACCATGTCGCGGATCGTGATGATCGGGAACGTCAGCCCGTACGGCCTGCCGGTGGCCGGGTCGGGGGACGACGGCCCGGTCGTCCCCCGGCAGCCGCCGAGCGTGTTGGAGGCGACCACGAAGAAGCGGTCGTTGGGCGTGATCCAGCTGTCCAGCCGCTCCCAGTCCAGCTGCCGCGGCACCACCTGCGGCGCGGCGACCGGCGGCGGCGGGTCGGCCCAGGGCACCACCTCCTCCCCCGGCCGGCTCGGGAAGGCCCAAGCTGGAAAGGAAGGGCCGAGGAGCGCGAGCCCCACCGCGGCGGCCGCGCCGCCATGGACGAGGAACTCCCGACGACGGACGTCTGCGGTCTCCATTGTGCGCCTCCCTCGTTTCGTCCCGCTTCAGGCGGGTTTGCGGGGCGAGCATAAACAGCCGCCGCCTCCGGAGGCGATTGTTCTGCACCGGCGATGCCGGCGCCCCACCCAGGCGACCCCGGCCCGGCCACGGCTCAGACCGTCACGCGGCTGCCGTCGAAGCGCGTGAAGGTGAAGCCGTCGAAGGCCTCGCGAAGGGCGTCGCGCTCGTCGCGCAGCAGGCCGATCGCCACCTCCTCGCCCAAGGCCATTGCTGCCGCGGCGTCGGACCACCAATGGATGCCCATCCAGTTCCGCCCCATGGCGAGGTTCGCCGCCATCTTGTTCAGCTCTCCGCCCACCGTCAGCGGCGGCCCGCTGTAGGGCACCAGCCGCGTCGGGTCGCCCGGGTCGGGCTGCACCGGGTCGGCGATGGTCCGGCTCTCGTCAAAGAAGGCCTTCAGCAGGGTCGCCGCGACCCCCGCGAGGCCCGCGCCGCCGCCGGGGTAGGCCGAGAAGATCGGCGAGCCGTCCGGGGTGTTCTGCGACAGCAGGCAGGTGCCCTGCTTTGCCCGGGTGCGGCCGAGCACCTCCGACCGCAGGAAGTCGTCGTGCAGCGGGTAGTCGCTCACGCCGTTGACCAGGCGGTGGTGCGCCAGCCCGCCATAGGCCTCCGGCCGCAGCGTGCGGTGCACGAACCACTTCTGCCAGTAGGCGGCGCGGGGGGTGAAATTCATCCCTTCGGCGATCACGGCTTGCACGTGCTGGATGCCGAAGGTGGCGGCCCCCGCGCTCTGGTTCCGTGAGCGCCGGTACGGGTTGGATGGGTTCAGCGCCGGCTGCGCCAGCGGGAACATGCCGCCGTAGCGCGGGTCCGGCCCGCCCGAGGGGGTGGCGAACAGCAACGCCAGCGTCCAGGGCTGCGCCACCGTGAGGCGGACGGCTTCCGCCAGGTCCCGCCCGGTCGCGATGTAGCGCGGCGTCGGGTCGAACTGCGGCTGGCCACCCACCGCCTGGCCGTTCTGCGCCTTCAGCCACTCGTCGTACCCGGTCAGGAACTCGCTGGCAGGCGTCGCGGTGCGTATGCGCGCGCCGATCCACTGCGCGCCGTAGGGCACGTCGCGGAGCAGGAATTGCGAGATCACCGGCCCGTCCAGCACGCCCGGCGGCGTGACCGCGCGGCCCTTCGGGTCGGCCGCGTCGAAGTAGAGCACGCCGCCGCGGAACAGGGTGCCGGGCGTGACCCTTCCCTCCCGCTTCGGACCCCGGAAGCCGGGAAGCCGGCTGAGCTCCTCGGCCGCCCCCAGCAGGTCGCGGTTGCCGGTCCCGTCGTGGTATTCGGCGAAGGGCACGTCGCGCAGGAGAGCCTGCCAGTAGACCTCCACCGCCTCGGCGGCACGCTCCGCGCTGGCCAGCGCCGGCGCGGCCGGGATGGCGATCTGCGTCGGGGTGATGCCGCCGAGGCTGACCGCGAGCGTGCCGACCGGATTGCCCAGCCGGCGGGTGCCGCCGAGCGGGATCTTCTCGAAATCCGCCGGGTCGCCCGACTGACACGCGTCGTGGAGGGCGCGCCACGCCGCCGGGTCCACCTCGCCGCGCGCGTCGTGCGGCAGGGCCCGCGTGTCGGAGCCGATCTTGTTGGGGTAGCGCGCCTCGTCGTCGTTGGCGGGGTGGGGAGCGACGGGGGTTTCGCCGACCCTGCGCGCGCAGCCCTCGCGCACCTCGACGGCGCGCCGGCGCATCGCGCCGTCCATGGGCCGCGCCGGCGGCTCCTGCCGCTTCGGCGGTTCGGTGGCCATCGGCTGGGCCGCCGCCGGGGCGATCGGGGACGTGCCCGGCGGCGACGCGAGCCCGGTGCCGAAGGCCAAACCGGCGCCGCCCAGGAGCCCTCGGCGGGGCAGGGCGGGACGGGAAAGGACCGCCCGTGGTTCCGGGCCGGATCCGGCTGACGTGGTGGATTGGCCGCGCATGGAGTCCTCCTCGGCTTCGTTGGGAGCGAGCCTTCTGCCAGCGGTCGCGCGGTACGGCCGGGGCGGGCCGGCCAAGCGGACCGGAGCCGCCGGGCGGCGAGCCCTGCTCCGACCGCCGACACCGGGGAGGTTACACCGGGTCGCGTACGACGGGCGGCAAAAAGCGACGGTC
>CADCTO010000426.1 GCA_902805585.1 uncultured Armatimonadota bacterium
CGTGCCCGTACACGTCATATACGAGCTGGGCTCGTACTCGCTGCCGGCTCGGTTCTCGCACTGGACCTTCGGGCGCGATTACCACCGGCAGAAGACGAGCTACGAGTACGGGATGAGCAAGATCTACGAGATCGTGTTCAACACGGACCCGTGCCAGGCGTTCCTGATGGACTCCAACTCGATGACGTCGCACAAGCTGACGATCGCCCACGTCATCGGCCACTGCCACTTCTTCAAGCACAACGACTACTTCTCGCACACCGACCGGCGCATGATCGAGAAGGTGCGCCTCCACCGCGACCGCATCACGCAGTACGAGCAGGAGTTCGGCTGGCGCGAGGTCGAGGAGTTCCTGGACGCCGTGATGTGCGTCGAGGAGCACTTCGACCCGACGTCGCCGCTGTTCAAGCGCAAGACCGCGGAGCAGCACGAGTTGGACCGGCGCCGACCGCAGGGACGCACCACGGACTACGACGACCTGTGGAAGGTGATGGGCGAGGAGGGCGCGCCCAAGCCGCGCCCGCGCAAGTTCCCGGAGGAGCCGGAAAAGGACCTGCTGCTGTTCCTGGCGAACTACGGGCGCGACCTGGAGGAGTGGCAGCGCGACATCATCGCGATGGTGCGGGAGGAGATGCTGTACTTCCTGCCGCAGATGCGCACCAAGATCATGAACGAGGGGTTCGCCAGCCTCGCCCACGAGCGCATCCTGGAGCGGTACCTTTCGAAGCCGGAGGAGGTCTGGGAGTTCCGGCGGCTGCATTCGGGCGTGCTCTCGCCGAGCCCGTCGAAGATGAGCATCAACCCGTACTACGTCGGGTTCCAGATCCTCAAGGACATCGAGCGCCGCTGGGACGGCGATCTGGGGGTGGGCGACGAGCCCGAAACGGACTGGCTCGGGAACACCAAGCAGCGGCCCGTCGGGGAGGGCTGGAAAAAGGTCTTCGAGGTCTGTGACTGCGAGAACGACGTCTCGTTCCTCCGGAAGTACCTGACCGATTCGCTGGTGAAGCGGCTGGACATGTACACCTACCAGCGCGAAGAGGTGGACGGCGAGGAAGCCTGGGTCGTCAAGTCCACGGACTGGGAGCAGGTGCGGGACGAGATGGTGGACGGCATGACGAACTTCGGCGTGCCCATCGTGACGGTCGAGGACGGGGACTATAAGCGCCACGGCGAGCTGTACCTGAAGCACGCGCACGACGGAAAGGACATCGACACGGAGTACGCCGAGCGGGTCCTGCGGGCCGTCTTCCGGCTGTGGGGCAGGCCGGTCCATCTGGAGACCCTGGTGGAACAGGAGCCGACGCTGCTGTCGTTCGACGGCAAAGAGAACACGCAGGGGGCGCTGTAGCCGCGGTGCCGTCGGCGTGGGATCGGGCGCGGCGGTACGCCGAGAAGCCGGAGCGCCTCGTGGTCGGCCTGATGTCCGGCACGTCGGTGGACGGCGTGGACGCCGCGCTCGTGCGCCTTTCCGGCAGTGGACGCGCGACAGGGGTCCGCCTGGAAGCCTTTTTCACGACCCCCTTTCCTTCTACGCTGCGCGAGCAGGTGCTGGCTGTAAGCCACGGGGAAGGCAACGCCGAGTCGGTGTCTCGGCTGAACGTCGCGCTGGGCGGGCTGTTCTCGGATGCGGTGGAGTCGGTTCTCGGCGTGGCCGCGGTGACCACAAGACAGGTAGATCTGATCGCTAGCCACGGACAGACGGTCTCCCATACGCCGCCGGGAACGGGAGCGGGCGCGACGCTCCAGATCGGCGAAGCGGCCGTGCTGGCATACCGGATTGGGGTGCCGGTGGTTTCGGATTTCCGGGTTGCCGATGTCGCGGCGGGCGGCCAGGGCGCACCCCTCGTCCCTTACGCCGACTGGTGTCTTCTCACCCACCCGACCCGCGCCCGCGCCGTTCAGAACATCGGCGGCATCGGCAACGTCACCTTCCTGCCGGCGGACGCCGCGCCCGGCGAGGTCGTCGGTTTCGACACGGGCCCGGGCAACATGTTGATCGACCGGGCTGCAGCGTGGCTGACGCGGGATCGGTCTCCGGAGAACCGGCTCACCTACGACCGGGACGGCGGCTTCGCGGCGCGCGGTCAGGTGGCTAAGGCGCTTCTCGAAGACCTCCTGCGGCACCCGTTCCTGAACACGGCGCCGCCGAAGTCGGCCGGCCGTGAGGAGTTCGGTGAAAGCTTCTGGAACGAGGTGCTCCGGAACGCGCGGGGGATGCAGCCCTGTGATCTGGTTGCGACCCTGACCGCGTTCACTGCGTACAGCATAACAGATGCGTATAAACGTTTCCTGCCCCGCATTCCGGACGAGGTCGTCGTGGGCGGGGGCGGCACGCAGAACCCGACGTTGATGGCGATGCTGCGGGAGCGTCTCGCCCCGATTCCGGTTCTGACACACGAAGACGTGGGTATAAATAGTGCGGCGAAGGAAGCCATCGCCTTCGCCGTTCTCGGGAACGAGACGATGCTCGGCAACCCGTCCAACCTTCCCTCCGTCACCGGGGCCTCGCGCCCGGTCGTGCTCGGCACGTTGACGCTGCCCTAGTAGTGTTCCTTTCTTGTCGGTCGAGAAAGTGTGGTCGACATGGCCTTTGAAGTCTCCAGATCCTTCGCCGTATTTCCGGCCCGTGACCGCATCCGGCAGTGGCTCCGCGCCCTGCACCACGATCCCTCCGCCGAGGACCGCGCGATGGAAGCGCGCCGGCAGCAGTTGCTCGACGATCTGAATCGTGCGGTCGCCGAGGCCCCCGACGACGTGCCCATCCGGAGCATCATCGAGCGGCTCAACCACCACCGGGACGATTAGGCGCGGTACCCGGGGAGCGCCCCCGTGCCTGGACTCGGTCTACCCCCTTGTAAAATGGCCTCGTGAAAATAGTTTTGCGGTCCCGCGACGCTTTCCGACCTATCTCTACGTCTACCCTTGTGGAGGCCGATGCGTGACGCCGGACCCCTACGAGGCGCGGCTGGTGGCCCGATTCCGTGACGGAGACGTGCGCGCGCTCGAAACGCTGTTCGATCGTTATGCGGACCGCGCTCTCGGGCTTGCCGTGCGGCTGACCGAGACGCGTGAGGACGCCGAGGAGGTCGCACAGGAGGCGTTCGTGCGGGCCTTCCGCCACGCGCGGACTCTGGAGGGCACGCCGACCGGAGGTTTCGGCCCGTGGCTGTTCGCCATCGTGCGGAACCTCGCCGCCGACAAGCGGCGTCAGCTCCGCCTGCCCACGCTGTCCCTGTCCGCGCCGGGCGCGGAACACCTGGCCGAGGACGGGCCCACGCCCGCCGAGGAGGTGCTGCGCCGGGCGGAGCGCGCGGCGCTTCTGTCGGCGCTGGACGGGTTGCCGGAGGAGTGGAAGACCGTGCTGACGCTGTGCGACCTGCTGGACGTGCCGCACGCCGAGGCCGCTCAGGTATTGGGCCGGAGCCCGGCGGCGGCGAAATCGCTGCACTACCGCGCGCGCCGGGCGCTGCGCGACGCCTACGCACAGACATGGGGGGAGGAGCCGTGACCTGTCACGAGATGCGCGACCTGATGGGGCCGTACGTGGACGACGATCTGCCGATCGAGACGCGTCGGCGTGTCGAGGCACACCTGCTCGTCTGCCGCGACTGCGCCTGGGAATCGCAGACGCTGCACATCGCGCGACAGCACCTCCGGGAGAACCTCGGCGAGGTCGTCGCCTCCGATGCCTTTCGTGCCCGGACTCTGGGCCGCCTCCTGTCCGACAACCCGCACGTTTCCGAACCCGAAGCGCCGGCCGTTGACCCGGCGCAGTACCGACTGCCGATCCGGATGTAAGGAGAAGAGAACATGCAAGCCGTGAGTCCGCGCAAGGACCTTTATGAAGCCGTTCAGACCGTGGGCCGGGCCGTTTCCGGGCGCTCCACGCTGCCGATCCTGAGCCACCTGCTGGTCGCACCGCAGGGCAACAACCTGAAACTGACGGCGACCGACCTGGAGATGTGGATGGAGTGCGCACTGCCGTCGCGCATCCAGGCGTCGCTGGACGATACCGGCGACCCGGAAGGGTTCACCGCCCCGGCCCGCGTCTTCACCGAGATGCTGGGGGCGCTGCCGGACGCCGACGTGCTCCTCGACCGGCCCGACGGCGGCAACACGGTGCAGGTGCACTGCGCCCGCTCGGACTACAAGATCCTGGGCCTTCCCGCCGAGGAGTTCCCCGCCCCGCCGGACGTCACGCCGACGGCGACCTTCACGGTTCCCGGCGAACTGCTGCGGGACATGATCCGCCATGTCCTGTTCGCCGTCTCGACCGACGAGACGCGCGCCATCCTGACCGGCGTGCTGGTCAACTTCGACGGCGGGACCCTGAAGATGGTGGCGACGGACACGCACCGGCTGGCCGTCCGCACCGCCAAGGTCGAGGGCGGCGACGGGTCGGCGACGGCGATCATCCCGGCGCGGGCGATGAACGAGGTGCTGCGCCTGGCCGACGACGAGGACCCCGTTTCGGTCTCGCTCGCGCAGGGGCAGGCGCGGTTCGAGGTCGGCAACACGACCATGGTCACGCGCCTGATCGAAGGCACGTTCCCGAACTACGAGCGCGTCATCCCCACCACGCACGACCGCAAACTGACCCTGGAGACCGGCGAGTTCCAGCGGGCGGTCCGGCGCGCGGCGATCGTCGCCCGCGACAACGCCAACCGCGTGGTCCTGGAGACGGAAGGGGCGCAGCTGGTGATCTCGTCCGAATCGGGCACGGTCGGGTCGGCCCGCGAGGAGATCGAGGTCGCCCGCGAGGGCGACGACATCCAGATCGCCTTCAACGCCAAGTACCTCCAGGACGTGCTGGGCGTGGTGGAGACCGAGGGCGTCGTTCTGGAGCTGACGGAACCGCTGCGCCCCGGCATCCTGCGCCCCATCGGGGACAACGCCGACGACTACCTGTGTGTGCTCATGCCCATGCAAGTGATTTAGCGGAAGGAGCGACAGTATGCACGATCCGGTTCGCAGAACGTTTCTTTTCGGCCTGCTCGGCCTGTTCCTGGCCGGCTGTGGCGGCGGCGGAGACGATGACGATGACGGCAACGGGGACGGGGACGGTGATGGCGACGGGGACGGGAACGATCCCCTGGTGCGCGGGGTGTTCCTCACCGGGCCGGTGGATGCCAACAGGCAGCCGATCCTGGACCGGGCGCGTCCGGTCGCGGGCGCCACGATCGTGGTCCACAGCGCCGACCAGTGCAGCGCGGACAGGGGTTCCCAGTGTGGCGGTGTGACCGAGGAGCGGCGGGTGATGACGGGCGCCGACGGGCGCTTCAGCGTTCCGTTCAGCGGGCCGGGCACGTTCGTGTTCCGGGCTCTGGTAAGCACGCCGGTCCCCGAACAGTCCCCCTACCAGGGCGTGCCGCCGCCGGGAGTCCCGCCCGCGGGCGGCGCCCTGTACGTCGCCGTGATCCAGACGGTCACGCTCCAGCAAAACCAGGGCATAGACCTGACGCTGTATTTCGTCGAGTAGGCGGCGGGCCGTGGGTCACGGATGCCCGCCGCACCGCAGCAGGGGCGGCGGCCGGATGCCGCA
>CADCTO010000427.1 GCA_902805585.1 uncultured Armatimonadota bacterium
ACAACCTGTTCGCGCAGACGTTCCCCAAGATCGGCATCACGACGACCTTCATCGACCCGAGCGACCCCGCCAACTTCGAGAAGGCGATCACGGACCGCACGCGGCTGATCTACGGCGAGACCATGGGCAACCCGCGGCTCGACACGCTCGACATCGCCGCCGTCGCCGAGATCGCGCACCGGCACGGCCTGCCCCTGATGGTCGATAATACCACGCCGTCACCGGCGCTCGTCAACCCCATCGCGCACGGGGCGGACGTCGTCGTCCACTCGGCGACCAAATTCATCGGCGGGCACGGCACCTCGATCGGCGGGCTCATCGTCGACGGCGGCAGGTTCGACTGGGCGGCCTCGGGGAAGTTCCCCGCGTTCACCACGCCGGACGCCAGCTACCACGGGCTCGTATTCGCGGAGCTGCCGGAGCCGCTGCGGACGATGTCCTTCATCCTCAAGGCCCGGCTCCAGGGCCTGCGCGACATGGGCGCGGCCCTGTCGCCGTTCAACGCGTTCATGTTCCTGCAGGGGCTGGAAACGCTGCACCTGCGGATGGAGCGCCATTCGGAGAACGCCCTCAGAGTCGCGCAGTTCCTGGCCGGGCACCCGAAGGTCGAGTGGGTGAACTACCCCGGCCTGCCCGCGCACCCCGCGCACGCCAACGCGAACCGCTACCACCGGAAGGACAGCCGGGGCAACACGCAGTACGGTGCGCTGCTGGGTTTCGGCGTCACGGGCGGGCTGGAGGCCGGGCGCTCGCTCATCAACAACGTCGAGCTGTTCTCGCTGCTCGCCAACATCGGGGACGCCAAATCGCTCATCATCCACCCCGCCTCGACCACGCACCAGCAGCTTACGCCCGAGGAGCAGCAGGCGACCGGCGTGA
This sequence comes from uncultured Armatimonadota bacterium, assembly GCA_902805585.1. Lineage (GTDB taxonomy): Bacteria > Armatimonadota > Armatimonadia > Armatimonadales > Armatimonadaceae > CADCTO01. Next base: position 880 of record CADCTO010000427.1, read on the forward strand.
CGCCCGACTTCGTGCGCCTGTCCGTCGGCATCGAGAGCGCCGACGACATCATTGCCGACCTAGACCAGGCGCTCGGGAAAGTCTGAGCGGATCGCCCCGGCCCGCCGCCTCGTGTGAGGCGGCGGGCTTTTTTGTTCCGGGCGCCGTGCCCGCTTCGGAGTCGAAACGGCAGGAGGGACAGGACCATGCCGCAGGACGACCCGGCCCCGAAACGGAAGCCTACCAACACGGAAGGCTACCAGTTGTTTGTGGCCGCGAGCGAGGGCAGCGCGCGCCGGGTGCGCGAGCTCGCCGCGGCCGGCGTCGAGGTGGACGGCGACCTGCCCCACATGCCCGGGACGACCGCGCTGATGCTGGCCTGCATGAACGGACGACTGGAGACGGTCGAAGCGCTCCTGGAGGCGGGCGTCGAGGTGAGCCGTCGCAACCAAGACGGCTGGAGTGCCCTTCTCTTCGCCGCCAGCGGCAGCCACGAGGTCGCCCGGCGGCTCGTCGAGCACGGCGCCGACGTGAACGTGCGGTCCCGCGTCACCGGCCTGGACGGCGAGACGCCGCTGATGCGCGCGGCGTCGGGCGGGAACCGACACATGATCCGGGTGCTGCTGGAGGCCGGCGCGGACGTGACGGCGCGCGACGAGCAAGGGGCGACCGTTCTGCACCACGCGGCGACGTTC
>CADCTO010000428.1:0-4861 GCA_902805585.1 uncultured Armatimonadota bacterium
GCGTCCAGAAGAAGGCCGGCCACTGGTGGGTGTAGAACGCGAGCCAGCGCGCGACGCCGAGTTGGGGCAGTCCGGCGACGAGGAAGAACGTCACGACGTTGGCCGCAATCAGCGTCATCGTGGCCGGGATGCCCATGGCCCCGTAAAAATGTCGAATTTGCCGTTGCGAACTGCCGTACATGACCCTGCTCCTGCCTGCGGCGGAAACGGCAGCTTGTTCTGGCCGTCCCGCCTAGCTATTGTACCCGTTCCGGGCGCCCCGGCGTTTCCGGCGGTCTCGCGGCCGGAGGCGGCGCGCGTCCGGCCATGGGTATTTTAACACGCGGACTCGGACGCGGGCAAACGCGCCGCCGTCTACCGAACCGGCACGTATCAAGGAACGGCCAGGATGGGTACCATCGACCTGCGCCGCCGCAACTCGACAGACGGCCCGTTTTTGCCAGGAGAGTGTATGCGACCCGGTTCCGTGCGCATCTTCGCGCGCCTGTTATTCCTCGCGACGGCGTCTTGCCTGCCGGCGGCCTTTCCGCCGCATGTGGCACACGCCGCGCCGCCCTCGCGCGTCCAGCTCGAACGCCGGACCGTTCGCGCCATCCCCGTCAAGGTCATCACGGTCAACCTGAACTCGCCCGAAGTGCGGGTGGCGGCGGCGCTGGCCCGGCGCGGGCCGGGCTCCGCCGAATCGTTCCGCGCGATGATGGCACGGACCACGCCCGCGGCGGCGATCACGGGCACCTTCTTCGCCACGGACTCGCTGCTGCCCATCGGGGATATCGTGGTCGGGGGGCGGCTCGCCCATTTCGGGGGCCGGGGCGCCGCCCTGTGCCTGTCGACGAACCCCGTCACGGGCGGCACGACCGCCCGGGTGCGCCCGAACGCGGGCCTGTGGCGGCACACCGACTGGTCGTCGTACGATGCGGTGCTGGCGGGCGGGATGTGGCTGGTTCGGCGCGGCGGCATCTTCCTCCACCCGCGGGCGCAGGGCTTTCGCGATCCGTCGCTGTTCCGGCCCAACCCGCGGGTGGCGGTGGGCCTGACGCGGCACAACAAACTCCTGCTGGTGGCGACCGGCAAGCGCGTCACCCTGGGCCGGTGGGCCAAGGTGCTCAAGAGCCTGGGCGCCGTGGACGCGCTCAACCTGGACGGCGGCTCATCCACGGGCATGTTCTATCAGGGATACCCGGTCATCCGCCCGGGCCGGCACATGACGAACATGCTGCTGGTCTACTCGCGCCGCGCCGCGTACGAGCGCGTCCGCCACGCACTGAGGCCGCGCGTGGCGTCCCCCTGACCCCCGTCCCCGTTCCCGCGACGGGAACGGGGACGGGGGTCAGGAGGGATAACCCGCCGCCGCGCGAACTAATGGCAGTGATGCAGAACCTTGCGGACACGCGGCGGGCGCGGACCTGGGCGGAGGTGGATCTGGCGCAGGCAGAGCGCAACGCTGTCACGCTGCGCCGCCTCGTCGGGCCCGCCGAGGTCATGGCCGTGGTCAAGGCGGACGCGTACGGGCACGGGGCGGCGTCCCTCGCCGGTGCGTTCGCCCGAGCGGGCATCACGCGTTTCGGCGTCGCGTCGCTGGCCGAGGCGCTGGCGCTGCGGCAGGCCGGCGTCGGGCACGACATCCACGTGCTGTCCCCCTTCCTGCCGGAGGAAGCGGACGCCTTGGTGCGCGCCGACGTGATCCCGATGGTCTCCTCGGGCGACCAGTGGTGGTCGCTCGTGCGGGCGGCCCGCGACGCGCCACTGCCGGCACGCTGCTTCCTGAAGGTGGACACCGGCATGGGCCGATCCGGCTGCTTGCCGGACGAGGCACGCGCCCTATGGGCGACGGCGCGTGAGGCTCCGCAGGTGCGTGTTACCGGAATCGCCACCCATTTTTCCTCGGCGGACGAGCCGGACCCCGCCCCCTCGGAGGCGCAGGCGAAAGCCTTTCACGCGTTCCTCCGGTCGCTCGATGGGCTTTCCGAGCCGCAGGAGGACGGGCGCGGGGAGCACGGTGTATGGCTGTCGTCCGCCAACTCACCCGCGACCCTGCGGTTCCCGCTCGGGGAGACGGGGCCGGGGGTGCGCGGCGTGCTGGTACGCGCGGGGCTCCTGCTGTACGGTATCGAACCGTTCCGGGGCGCGCTCGACGGGACCGGTCTGGAACCCGTACTGTCCTGGAAGGCGCGCGTGACCCTGCTGCGCGACCTGCCTGCGGGAGCCACTGTGGGTTACGGGCGTACCCATACCCTTGCGCGCCCGTCGCGGGTGGCGACGCTGGCCGCGGGATACGCGGACGGCCTGTCGCGGCGCCTGTCGAATAACGGCGACGTGGTGCTGCTGCGCGGCCGGCGCCTCCCCCTGCTCGGCCGCGTCTCGATGGACCAGTGCCAGGTGGATGTGACCGACGCGCCCGAGGTCGAGGTCGGGGACATCGCTACCCTGATCGGCACAGACGGCGGGGAGACGCAGACCGTGCTCGACCTGGCCGAGCGGATCGATACCACGCCGCACGAGCCGACCTGCGCGTTGAGTAACCGGGTCGCCCGTATCTACACGCCCCTGCCTCCCGTTTAACCGGGTGGGATGAAGTACGCGGTCTTGCTGACGCTTCTGGGCGTGGCGCAGTCGGCTCTGGCCGCGCAGTATCGGGGCATCGCGTGGCTGCTCGTCTGGTCCGGCGTCAGCTTCATTGTCGTGGGCGCGGCCTACGCCGGGGCGGGGCCGGGGGTCTTCGGGAAGCGCCCGGACGGCACCATGCGGGCCGCGAACGTGCTCCTGCTGCTGCCCTACCTGCTGTTCACGCGAACCGTGTGGTTCCTGCAAACGCGCCTGAGCCGGGAGCCGGCGCGCAGCGAGGTCCTGCCGGGCCTGTGGCTGGGGCGTCGGGTCGGCGCGGCCGAACTGCCGCCAGACACGCGCCTGGTGGTCGACCTCACCGCGGAGTTCCCCGAGCCGCGCGCCGTCCGCACGGGGTGCTCCTACCTATGCCTTCCCGTCCTGGACTATACGGCGCCCGACGAGCGAGCGCTACAGGAGGTGGTGCTGCGCGTGACGGCCTGTGACGAGGGCGTGGTCTACATCCACTGCGCACTGGGGCACGGGAGGTCGGCCCTGGTCACGGCGGCCGTGCTGCTGGGCCGGGGCGCGACCGGGGACGCCGCCGAAGCGGAGCGCCTGGTGAAGGCGGCCCGCCCCGGCGTCGAACTCAGCGTCGTCCAGCGCGCACTCCTGGGTCGGCTGGCAGTCGCCGATCAGGAGGCCCTGTCAGCGGAGAAGGTGTAAGCCTGCCCCGTGCGGGCGGCGGTGTAGCAGCCTTCCAGCAGTTCGGTCAGGTTCCGGCCGTCGTCGATGCCGATGGTCATCGGGGAGCCCTCCCGAATCGCGGCGATCCACTGCGCCATGGGCGCGGGCGGCGCCGGCGGGAACTTCGACGGCGCGATGGCGCCCCGGATGCCGCCGGTGGTCTCCAGCCGCGTGCTTTCCAGCCACACTTTGGGACCTGAGCCCATGTCGATGGACAGGAACCCCTCGGTTCCGTAGATCTCCAGCGGGTTGGGGCCGGCCCGGTGCACCCAGGAGACGTCGAGTATGCCGAGCGCCTTGTTCTCGAACTCGACCAGGGCGACCATGTTGTCGTCGATGGGGTACGCGCCGCTGAAGTTGTTCTTGCGCGCCACGACGCTGGCCGGGCGGCCCAGGAACCAGCGCATGACGTCGGCGCGGTGGCAGCCCAGGTCGAAGAACGCGCCGCCGCCGGCCGCCGCCTCGTCCCCGAACCAGGCGCTGCCGCTGTGCCCGCCCTCGCCCGGGCCGAACCACCGGTCCAGCGCGGCCATGTGGGCGACCCGGGCGCGCATCTCGGTCACCTCGCCCAGCAACCCCTGCTCCAGCACCTGCTTGGCGAACAGGATCTCCGGCCGCACGCGCGACGGCAGCGAGATCATGAACCGCACCCCCGACTCGCGGACGACGGCCACGACGCGGTCGGCCTCGGCGGTGGTGATGGTGAGCGCCTTCTCGGTGAAGATGTGCTTGCCCGCCCGGGCCGCGGCGGTCAAAACCTCCTCGTGCAGATTGGTCGGCGTGTCCACGACGACCGCCTGCACCTCCGGCAGGCCGAGCACCTCGTCCAGACGCTCGTGGAAGGGGGCGCCGCGCTTATGCGCCTCGGCCCGGCCGCGCGCGGCGTCCTCGTCCCACACGGCCACGAGCCGGGCGTCCGGGTTCTGCTCGACCTGCCGGGCATAGTCGCCGGCGTGGACGTGGGCGAACGAGAGCATCGCCACGCCGACTTTTTCACCGTTTCCGCTCATCGAAGCCTCCGCGCCCTGCTGCGGCGCTCAGATCAGCGGCTCGCCGCCGGTGGCGCCGTACACCTGGCCGGTGATGTAGCTGCCGGCCTGCGACGCCAGCAGGACGTAGATCGGCGCCAGTTCGGCGGGCTGACCGGCGCGGCCCAGCGGCGTGTCCTGGCCGAAGCTCTTGACCTTCTCCGGCGGCATGGTCGAGGGGATCAGCGGCGTCCAGATCGGCCCCGGCGCGACGGCGTTGACCCGGATGCCCTGCTTGACCAGGCTCTGCGAGAGCGAGCGGGTGAAGGCGACGATCGCGCCCTTGGTCGACGAGTAGTCGAGGAGTTGCGGGCTCCCCTGGTAGGCCGTGACCGAGGTGGTGTTGACGATCGCGCTGCCCTCCTTCAGGTGCGGCAACGCCGCCTTGGTGAGGAAGAACATCGCGAAGATGTTGGTTCGGAACGTCCGCTCCAACTGGGCTTCGGTGATCCCGCTGATGTCGTCCTGCGGGTGCTGCTCGGCGGCGTTGTTGACCAGGACGTCGAGCTTGCCGAGTTCGGCGACCGTGCGCCGGACCAGCT
>CADCTO010000428.1:4871-5537 GCA_902805585.1 uncultured Armatimonadota bacterium
CGGCGTTGACGCGGATGCCCTGCTTGGCGACCTGCTGGGCCAGCGCCTTGGTGAAGTTGGTGACGGCGCCCTTGGTCGTTGCGTAGGCCAGCAGCATCGGGCTGGGCTGGTACGACTGGATCGACGTGGTGTTGATGATCGCGCCGCCCGGCTGCATGTGCGGGAGCGCCGCCTTGCTCAGATAGAACATGGCGTAGATGTTGGTGCGGAACGTGTAGTCCCACTCCTCCGACGATATCTCCTGGATGCTCTCGTAGGTACGCTGGAAGGCCGCGTTGTTGACCAGGATGTCGACGCGCCCGAACTCCTGCACGGTCCGCTGCACGAGCGCCTGGCAGTGCGCCTCTTCGCTGATGTCGCCGCCGACGGTCAGGGCCCGGCGCCCGGCGTCCCGCACCAGCCGCGCCGTCTCCTCGGCGTCCTGGTCTTCGTTGAGGTAGGAGATCACCACGTCGGCGCCTTCGCGGGCGAACGCGATCGCGACGGCCCGGCCGATGCCGCTGTCGCCGCCCGTGATGATGGCGACGCGGTCCAGAAGCTGCTCGTTGCCGACATACGTCTCCTCGCCGTGGTCGGCGGTGGGCGTCATCTCGGCTTCGGTCCCCGGCGGTGCTATCTGCTCTTGCGGGTACTCCGGCTTGGGCCCCTGCTCCTGGGGGTCCTGTG
>CADCTO010000429.1 GCA_902805585.1 uncultured Armatimonadota bacterium
GCGTCACGCGTTGGGCCCGGAGCGCTTGTTGCGTCTCGAACTGCTGCTGCTGGTTCATGATCTCCCAGGCCGAGCGAGGAAATCGCGGGCGCGGCCTGTGACGGCACGATTCCCGAGAAGGGTGCCGGAATCCTGCATCGCGACAGGGGCGAGCAGGTAAGCGGCGCCCTTCGTCGAAATGGTAGGCTATGCGGCTCTCGTTTCATCTACTTTGCTTCGTCCCGCTGTGTGCGGGGGCTTTCCTGAGCGGCTCCGCGGCACAGGCGCAGCCGTCCCCTGCACACGTCTGGAATCCGGGTTTCGAGCAAGTCCAGGACCAGCGGGCGCGTGGCTGGCAGCCGTTCGAGCAGGGGTACGAGGTCGATACGAGCGTGCGGCGTGGCGGCGCCCGCAGCGTGCGCTGTGTCAATCGTACGGCGGCAGAGCGGCGCGGCGCGGCCTGGACCCTGACGCTGAACCAGAAGGCGCCCGCGCCGCTGCTGGTCGCCGGGTGGAGCAGGGCCGAGGGCGTCAGCGGTTCCGCGAACGGCGACTATTCCCTGTACATCGACCTGACGTACACCGACGGCACCGATCTGTGGGGGCAGGTGGCGCCCTTCGCCACCGGCACGCACGACTGGCAGCGCCGTCAGGTCCTGATCACTCCGGCGAAGCCGATCCGGTCGGCAACCGTCTACGCCCTGTTCCGAAACCACACGGGCACCGCCTGGTTCGACGACGTTTCGGCCACCGTCTTGACGGGCAACGCCGTTTTCGACAGTCAGCCGGTCGCCGCGCCGCGCCTGCCGGCGGGGCAGACGAGCGGGTGGTTCGCGCGTGACGTGGCGGCGGGCTCGCCGATCCTGCCCTTCGGGTCCGGAACCCCGCGCGCCGCGGGGAGCGAGGACCGGGCGGAGCGGCTCGGCCTCCGCCTGGAAAAGGCCGCCAGTGGACCGGAGCAGGAGGCGCGGGTCGTCGCCGACACGACGGGCAAGCCCCGGGCGATCACGGTGTACTACGTGGAGCGGTTCGACGCTCCGAACCGGGTCTGGTGGAACGACATCCGGCAGAAGTTCGCCGCGGGCACGGTAGGGGAGCGGGCCAACCTGACGCGCATCGGCAACGTCGGCGCCAACGGCCTGGTCTCGTTGTACCCCTTCGGGTGCGTGACCGGCGGCAACAAGGGGCGGATGGTGGGCGTGCCGCCGCTGCTCGGCCCGCGGATCGTGCGCATCGGGTACCATGCCGGCGCGAAACTGCTGTACGTCGCCTTCGACGTCGCGCTGACCGGAGACAACCGCGCGAACCGCGACGCCCGGGGGAACGGGCGCGCGAAGGTCGCGGTCGTCCGCGCCGGTGTCGATCCCGCCTGGGGATTTCGGGCGGCGGCGGCGAACTACTACCGGCGGTTTCCCGCGGCGTTCGAGCGGCGGGCGAAGGCCGAAGGGATATGGATCCCCTTTACGGACCCGTCGTCGGTGACAAACGTCCAGGACTTCGGCATCGCCTACCACGAAGGCGACAACAGCGTCGCGGGCGACGACAAACGGGGCATCCTCAGCTTCCGCTACACCGAGCCGATGACCTGGTGGATGCCGATGCCGAAGGGGACGCCGCGTAGCTACGAAGCGGCGCTGGCGATGGTCCGGCAGCACGCGACCGGGACCGACGAGACGAACCGCCGGTGGGCGCAGGCGGTCCTCCATTCGGGCAGCCACGACGAGCACGGGAAGTTCAACGTGGAGTTCCAGAACGCGCCGTGGGCCGACGGCGCCGTCTGGGCCCTGAACCCGAACCCGCGCCTCCCTCACCCGCCGGGTGAATGGACGAAGGCGAGCCTCAACTACACGAAGACAGATGCCGACCGGCGATACGCGCCCGGCACGAACGGCGTGCTGGACGGCGAATACCTCGATTCCATCGAAGGTTGGGCGGACGTGCTGGACTACCGGCCCGAGACGCTCCGGTTCGCGCAGGCGCCGCCATCCTTCGCCACCGACACGGGCCGTCCCGTGGTCCCCACGTGGTTCTCCGTCTACGAAGCCACCGCATTCCTGCAGGCCGACCTGCGCCGGCGCGGCAAACTCCTCATGGCGAATTCGACGCCGTGGCGCTTCCACGCCTTTCTCCCGCTTCTGGACGTGGCCGGGACCGAGACGAACTGGCTGTCGGTCGACGGGAAGTGGCAGCCCGACCCGGACGCCCTGTTCAGCCTCCGCCGCACCCTCTGCTACCACAAGCCGTACCTGCTGCTCCAGAACACGGACTTCGACCGCTTCGGGCCGCAGCACGTACGAAAGTATTTCCAGCGCTCCATGTTCTACGGCGTCTACCCGAGCATGTTCAGTGTGGACGCGGCGAACCGGCCGTACTGGCAGGAGCCGCGCTGGTACGACCGCGACCGCGCTCTGTTCAAACAGTACATCCCGGCCATCCGCCGCCTGTCGGCCGCCGGCTGGGAGCCGGTCACCCACGCCCGCTCAAACAACCCGCGCGTCTATGTGGAGCGGTTCGGGCAGGAATATCTGACCGTGTTGAACGACTCCGGCGCGCCGGCCCGCGCCGTGATCGCGCTGGACACCGCCGGGGCAGCCTGGGGCGGTCGCGCCGCCACGGCGGCGCTGCGTGTCGTCGATCTGGTGACGGGCGAACTGGTTGCCCGGGTGTCGCCGGGCACCAGCGGGATCCGCCTCACGGTGGCGCTGGGACCCGAAGAAGGCCGGGCGTTCCGACTGACACGGGCGGCCGCGACGGGCGCCGCCGCAGCACGCTGAGCGACCGCCCGCCGGTCGCGACGGGCGTCCTGGCCGGTGCTTTCTGTGCGGCGTCACCGCTGCCCGGCAACGTTCCTGCGCGGCGAGCGGTATACTACAGTGAACCTTGAACGGATCGGACCCGTCTAAGCGGGATAGACATTCCCCGGCTGAAGGACCTTTCATGGCACGTCGTCGCACTGGTTTTACGCTGATCGAGCTGCTCGTGGTGATCGCCATAATAGCGATTCTCGCCGCCATCCTGTTCCCCGTTTTCGCTCAAGCGCGCGAAAAAGCCCGGCAGGCGACGTGCCTCTCGAACAACAAGCAGATCGCCCTGGGCATCATGATGTACGCCCAGGACCATGACGAGATGCTGCCTCTGGGCTCGTACATCTTTCCCGACATGACGGCGGCCGTGACCTGGCAGGACCTGGTCGAGCCGTACATCAAAGTGGGAGCCGGGGCCGCCCCCAGGCCGGGTTCTCCCGCGGCCCGCAAGGAGGTCGCGTTCTGGACCTGCCCGAGCGTCGACAACAAATCCGTCCCGAAATCGGCGGGCGACCCGGACCCGGGCCCGTTCCCGGCCAACTTCTACTCGCGCTCCCTGAGTTACATAAACAACGGCAACTACATGCCGACCATGCACCGCAACAATCTGGCGGCGGGCTGGTTCCCGGGTGAACCTACCAGCATGGCCCAGTTCGACGCTCCGGCCCAGGTGGTGTTCGTCGCGGAGGGTATGGGCTACATCGGCAACACGGGCGGCGACGACTGGAACTCCGGCTGTACGGGTCGGGAGACCGATTACCCCGACCTGGGCGGCCCCATCCTGGGCCGGGCCGACAACTACTGCGCCGGACGGTACCGGCACGCCCGCGGCTCGGTGTACGCTCTTGGCGACGGCCACGCGAAGTGGTTCAAGGGCCCGGAACCTTCCTGGAGGACCCGCAGCACGAAGGGCGTCGCCTGGCGCAAGTCGCTCGCGCCCGACGCGGCGGCCTGGTTCCGGGAAGACTGAAAGCGCCACCGGCCTTGCGTATCGTCCAGCTGACGCCGGGGACGGGCAGCTTCTTCTGCGGCACCTGCATCCGCGACAACGCGCTGACGCTCGCCCTGCGCAAGCAGGGCCACGACGCCCTCCTCGTGCCGCTCTACCTCCCGCCCGCCCTCGACGAGGCGTCCGCGGCCGAAGGCGCGCCCCTGTTCTACGGCGGCGTCAACGTCTACCTCCAGCAGAAGTCCGCGCTGTTCCGCAAGACCCCGCGCTGGGTGGACCGGATCTTCGACGCGCCCGGGGTGCTCCGGGGCGCCGCGAAGCGGGCGGGCATGACCCAGGCGCACGACCTGGGGGACCTCACCGTCTCGATGCTGCGCGGCGAGGACGGGCGCCAGGCCAAGGAGCTGGACCACCTCGTCGAGTGGCTCGCCGCGGACGGGAAGGCGGACGTCGTCGTCCTTTCGAACGCGCTGCTGATGGGCCTGGCGCGACGCATCAAGAAGGAGACGGGCGCGCTCGTCGTGTGCACGCTCCAGGGCGAGGACACCTTCCTCGACAGCCTGCCCGAGCCCGACCGCGCGGCGGCGTGGCGGACGCTGGCCGAGCGAGCGGCGGACGTGGACGCCTTCATCGCGGTCAGCCGCTACCACGCGGACCTGATGACGTCGCGCGCGGGCCTGCCGCCGGAACGGGTCCATGTGGTCTACAACGGCATCCTGCTCGACGGCTACGCACCGCGCCCGCCCGCGCCCGCCGGGGCGCCGCCCGTTCTGGGCTATTTCGCGCGGATGTGCCGGCCCAAAGGGTTGGAGACGCTGGTCGAGGCCTACGTCGCGCTCCGAAAGCGTGACCGGATCAAGGGGCTGCTCCTGCGCGTCGCGGGCGCGCAGACGGCCGCCGACGAGGCGTTCGTGGCCGGGCTCCGGGCGCGGCTGGACGCCGAAGGACTGGGGGCCGATGCGGCGTTCTTCCCGAACGTCAGCCGCGACGAGAAGATCGCCTTTCTGCACGGGCTGTCGGTCCTGTCGGTCCCGGCGACGTACGGGGAATCGTTCGGGCTCTACGTCATCGAGGCGCTGGCGGCCGGGGTCCCCGTCGTGCAGCCGCGCCACGCCGTGTTCCCGGAACTGCTCGACGCCACGGGCGGCGGCGTGCTGTGCGAGCCGGACGACCCGCAGGCGCTCGCCGTCGCTATCGAGAACCTGCTCTGCGACCCCGTGGCCGCGCGGGATCTGGGCGAGGCCGGGCGGCGGACCGTTTTCGAGAAGTTCAGCGTGGACGCGATGGCACAGAACACGCTCCGCGTGTTCGAGCAGGCGGCGGTCCCGGGGCGGCAGCGCCCGACAGGGACCTGAACCGGGAGGCCGGATCGGGAAGAGGAGGTGCGGCAATGTCCCTCGCGGAACTAATGCCTTCCGTCCAGGCTCTGCCCCGTGGCGAAAAGTTCCGGCTGGTGCAGGAACTCATCGCGGAACTGGCGCAGGAGGGGGAGGGGGGCACGGAAGCGGTAGCCGAATACCCGGTGTGGTCTCCCCATGATGCGCATGAGGCCGCTGCCGTGCTGCTGCAACTGCTGGAGCAGGACAGGCAGGAACGGGACGAGGCGCAAGCGGCATGACCGCCGGGGCGGCGCGCTTTCCTTTCGTGGACGCCAACCCCGTTCAGCCGGGAACCAGTCTGATGCCCTTCTTGCCGCTGGTGCTGTCCCTGGACGGGCGCGACGTTACGGCTTCGGGTTTGCTGGACACCGGCGCGGCGACCAACGTGTTGCCCTACGCATTGGGGGAACAACTCTGGCTGGTGT